>NZ_JACKZU010000039.1:0-33116 GCF_014222165.1 Nostoc sp. 2RC | reverse complement strand
GTATATATAATTCAATATTGAATAACATAGTGAACAATATTGAGGATATTTTCTACTTAACCTATTGCTAAAGCAGTGACAAAAATTACATGGTTACGTATTTAATTTATTGCTATAGGACTCATATTTGATTTCTGAAAAACTCAGTACATTTCTATCTGCCTTCTTTGCTATTGTCTATTGCCTATTGCCTCCCTACACAAGTATGTTCAGTAATCAAACCGGATTCTTATAGGTATTGTTTTGATTCTGGCATTAATTTATAAGTTTACAATGGCGATCGCCTCCAGCTAGTGGAGGAATAAACTGTTCTTTCCAAAGACTGAGAAGAATTTCACTTAATTTTCATAATTACATAAAATCTTTAAAACATAAAGTTAGCAGCACTGATTTTCTCAGCAAAAGCTAAAAGGGAAAAAGCAACTCTAGCAACAGGAGTCGCAATTAATAACAATAATCCGAGTTGAGTAATGCCACGACGACGACCTGATAATGCTGAGGTTGCAACGCCTTCAGGAGAGCGAAAAGCTGGAGGCTCACCACGAAATATTTGATAATTAGGAGTTTCTTTGCCATGATAAATTAGGTATAAAACTCCACCGAGCAAGACTAAAGCTGAAGCTAAAATTACGCCATATCTTAACAAATTACCAACCAAAATCTCGACTTGTCTTTCACTCAAGTTGTGTCGATTTTAGGACATTTTAAATTCTCCCAATAAAGCCGTTATAAATCATTTGAATAGCTAATAGCACAATGACTAAACTAAAAATATTTCTTAAAACGCCTACTCTTGCTTTTACTAATACCTTAGCTCCCAACAATGCGCCTAAAAGTACTCCTAACATGACAGGCATTGCTAGTCCAGGGTCGATGTAACCTCGTTTCAGATACACACCCGCGCTAGCTGCTGCTGTCACACCAATCATAAAATTACTGGTAGTAGTAGAAACTTTAAACGGAATCCGCATGAATTGATCCATTGCTAGTACCTTGAGTGCGCCAGAACCAATACCAAGTAACCCGGAAAGCACTCCGGCGACAAACATCAGACTAAATCCTACGGGAACAGCATGGACATTGATATCGTAAACAAGTTAATAAATAATTAATTACACGGAATCAATAGGGGTTACAAATAAAACTCTAGCAGCACTAAGAATGAGTAGGAAGGCGAATATTTTAGTTAAAACCCCATTCGGTAAACTTGTTCCTATTTTGGCACCAAACCACCCACCTAAAATAAATCCTAGACAGAGAAGTGCAGCTACTTTTATGTCTACATATCCTTGCTTATAATAAGTCCATGCTGCTAATAAATCTATTGGTGGAACTAACAAAGCCAATGTAGTTCCTTGTGCTTGATGCTGAGAGAATCCTAAGAATAAAATCAAAGCAGGTAAAATAATTATTCCACCACCAATGCCTGTCATACCACTAACTATTCCTGCTACCAATCCCAAAATTATGCAAAGCCAAATATTAGTCATGATTAAACTTATTGCTAATTAATGTACTTTTGCTAGTATCACAAAATTTTTTGTTAGCTGAAATTGATGTTGCTATTCTTATTATGATCTCAGGATCAACTAGAGAGATGACTACGCATCTGTTCTTTATACCTTCGTAGAGTACTCAAAGCTTTTAGCTCTAACTGTCTTACTCGTTCTCGACTAACACCTATGCGTTGACTAATTTCCGCTAAAGACAGTTCATTTCCATCTACTAAACCGAAACGTAAATTTAATATTTCCCGTTGTGAAGGAGTTAGTTTTGACAATAAATTTTGAATATTAGGAGCTTACGGTTTAAGTGGACTCCGAAATCGCAGCTTACCTGAAACAAAAGCACAGCTGTATGAAGCAATCATTCCCTATTGCTCGCCTCTTTAGAGCTAGCTTTTGCCAAACCAGCGATACCTAAAATACCAAGCAAAGAGCCGACAATAATAATTTTTGTGAGTTATTCATAAATTTTCAATATTTCAATCTGTGTTTGTAGTTTCACTGTAGATTGCATTGGTTAAGAACTTGGAAAGATTTGATGGAGTATGAGAAATTTTTTAAATATTTCTACTGCAACTTATATATATACTTACTCAGCTAAATTTTTATAATCTCAAGCCATCTTTCCTATTTCTTGACTTTTTATCTCTAAAATGAAACTTTATCAATACCCAAATAGGTGCGCTCAACACAATCAAAGATGGTAATAAACTAAACAATTTATCCTGACAAAAATCCCTCTTGGGATAGTATTTTTAGGCAAATTTATAAGTTAAAAGCTAATAATAATACTTCCGTAAAGAGTCAATTAATTTTAATATTTAAAACTCAAGAATGAATATTATTTATAAAGGTGCAAAGTAGATGAAACACAATTCTCACCCTCTAGTTCATAACAATCACAACACTCCAACCGGAGATTTAGCCAACCTGAGTCTTGAAGAACTACAAGCTCAACTAACAACCTCTTTAGAACAGGGACTCAGTGCTGAAGAAGCCCAGCGTCGTCTTTCTAGTTATGGCCATAACGAACTAACTGAGAAAAAAACCAGTGTTTTAGAGCAATTTCTCTCTCATTTTTGGGGGCCGATTCCTTGGATGATTGAAGTTGCTGTGATTTTGTCAGCCTTGGTAAGAGATTGGGTAGATTTTGCGATTATTTTAGTTCTGCTCATCGGTAATGGTGTTATTGGCTTTTGGGAAGAATTTGAGGCGGGAAATGCGATCGCGGCTCTCAAAGCTCAACTCGCTCTCAATGCGCGTGTCAAGCGAGATCATCAATGGCTGACAGTTCCAGCCCGTGAGTTAGTCCCAGGAGATATCATTCACTTGCGAATTGGTGATGTGATCCCGGCGGATGCGCGATTGCTGACGGGTGATTCTGTAGAAGTTGATCGGGCGGCTTTAACTGGAGAGTCTTTACCAGTGACACGAGAACCAGGGGATGCTGTCTATTCTGGCTCGGTTTTGAAACGAGGGGAAATTGATGGCTTGGTTTACGCCACAGGTGCAAATACCTTTTTTGGTAAAACCGCCAGCTTAGTAGATACTGCCACGATTCAAAGTCATTTTCAGCAAACCATCCTCAAGATAGGTAACTTTCTAATCGCTACTGCTTTTGTGCTGGTATTGTTAATTGTCTTTGTGGCTCTTTATCGGCACGATCGCTTACTCAATATCTTAAAATTTGTCTTAGTTTTGACTGTGGCTTCGATTCCGGTAGCCATGCCAGCTGTATTATCTGCCACGATGGCGATCGGTGCGCGAGCCTTAGCGAAAAAACAGGCGGTTGTTAGTCGTCTGGAATCCATTGAAGAAGTCGCGGGGATGGATATTCTCTGCTCCGATAAAACTGGGACTCTCACCTTAAATCAATTGACTTTAGGTGAACCAGTTAGTTTGGATAATTTCACTCCTGAGCAAGTAATTTTGTTAGCTGTTCTAGCTTCCCACAATTTCGAGGAAGATCCGATTGATCGGGCAATTCTGGCAGGATTAAAGGATAAACAACAACTGAATAATTATCAGGTGACACGTTTTTTACCTTTTGACCCAGTAATTAAACGTACAGAAGCAACTATCTCTACAGGTGACGGTCAAGAATTTAAAGTCAGTAAAGGCGCACCCCAGGTAATTTTAGCTTTAGTTGCCAATCAGTCTGAGATTGAAGCCTCTGTGAATCAAATTATTGATAATTTTGCCAAAAGGGGGTTTCGGGCGTTAGGTGTCGCCAGAACAAATCCTGAAGGCAATTGGCAGTTTATTGGCGTTTTACCTTTATTTGATCCGCCAAGAAGTGATTCGCAATTTGTAATTGAAGACTTAAAACGCTTGGGTGTGAAAGTCAAAATGCTCACAGGCGATCAAGTAGCGATCGCTAAAGAAACTTGTCGGCAATTAGGGTTAGGCACTAATATTTTGAATGCCAAGCTATTTCAAACCAGCGATACCCATCAAATGGGACAGTTAGCTGATGCGGTGATGCAAGCTGATGGTTTTGGTCAAGTATTTCCTGAACATAAATATTACATCGTTGAAGCACTACAACAAAAAGGTCATATTGTCGGTATGACAGGCGATGGTGTCAACGATGCACCAGCTTTGAAAAAGGCAGATGTAGGTATTGCGGTTTCTGGTGCGACTGATGCGGCGCGTGCTGCGGCTGATATCGTTTTACTTGCGCCAGGATTAACTGTCATTGCTGATGCTGTTAGAGAAAGTCGCAAAATTTTTCAACGAATGTATAGTTATGTTTTATATAGAATTGCCGAGACTATTGATATTTTGATTTTCTTAACGCTGTCAATTTTAGTTTTTAATTTTTATCCAATGACAGCGATTATGATTGTACTGTTGGCTTTACTTAATGATGGGGCAATTTTAGCGATCGCCTACGATAGAGCGATTCCCGATCGCAAACCTGCTACTTGGGATATGTTGGTTGTGTTGGGTGTTTCTACCTTAATTGGAATTGCAAGTGTATTTGGTTCCTTTGGCATCTTTTATATAGGTAGAGAATTACTACACCTGAGTCCAGGAATGCTCCAGACGTTAGTATATTTAAAACTCTCAGTTGCAGGTCACTTAACAATATTTGTGACTCGCACAAAAAAATCATTTTGGACAGAAAAACCAGCCAATATTTTACTATTAGCTATTTTTGCTACGCAGATTCTGGCTAGTTTAGTAGCAATATTTGGTTTTGGATTGATGAATCCTATCGGCTGGGGTTTAGCGGCTATAGTTTGGGGTTATTCTTTAGGTTTGCTCTTGATTCTCGACTGGGTAAAACATTTAGGATACAGATTATTTCATCATTCCCAAAGAATCATTAAAGAATAATTTTAGGTACTTTACACTAAAAACTGATTTGTTTATAACATCTGTGGAGTATCAAATTAATATAGAATTCCTATTTGATTTTTGTTGGCGTAGCCTGCGCTAGCGCATAAAAAACTCAGTACACTTTGATTCCTTCTTTGCTGTTCCCTGTTAAGAGTTCCCTACCTACGCAAATAATTTCAGAAATCAAAGCGGATTCCTATAGTTAGTGATTAATTGCCGCGTTGTTAATGAGTTTGTCAACTGTGATTATCGCAATTAATGCTGTAATGTTGTGATGGGCGAAGTTAGCTCAGTTTTCCACGCAAAAGGACATTCGCTAAGGAAAGCGCATCGGGTAGGAGAGTCTACTCTGAAAATAAGTTAAAAGAGGGTGATGAGTTATATTTGGGTAAAATTACGCTTCGTGTCTTGCAAACGCCCGGACATACATCAGAACACATTTGTTTGCAGATATGTGATGCCCAGCAAAGTAAAAAACCATTTGGTTCATTCACTGGCGATATGCTATTTAATTTAGATGTAGTAAGAAATTGGCAGTCATGATTAATCCCTTTTTTGTTACTACCAGGAGAGAAAAATATACTCCTAAGTTCATACTGCTTATCCAACCCGTATTGGGTGTGTGTAAACCCTATCAATTAGAAGATTCTATATTCAGAAAATTTGCAATTACATTCAAAGCTTGTTCTGCGCTTTTAGCTGTAAACATTGGCCCAGTAGCTAAATAAATTTTATCTTCATTATCCATCGTGAAAGCAATATTATAACTGCTGGAATTTTCCACTGTAAATGCATCAATATCAAGTCCTACTATCTTGGATAGTTTGGCTTCTATAATTTCTTTATCGAATAGCATTTGACGCTCAATAGTAATTCTGTTTAATTTTTTATCTAAAATACAAGTTATCTTGCGATTTATTAGTAAATAGATAATACAAATAGAGCCAACAATAATTAAAAAAATACCCAAAGGATAAGTCCATAGGCGGCTATCTTCATGAATAGTTAATTGAGATACTTGGGAATTTTGAAGAATGGCATTTATTTGTTTTGCCTTGGCTTCCTTTTGTCTACTATCTGCATTAACCAAATTTATGGGAATAGAGCCAGATTTTGTTAATAAAACTAAGGGATAACTACCCGATTTATCAGTGGTTTTCGTGTCTAATTTTGCACCTTTTAACTCTTGAAAACGCCAATTTTTCACATTTGATTTGAAAATATCCTGAATAATTAATTGACAACTTCCTTCTGTAGACGTTATGCGATTACAACTAAAAGTAGTAGTTTTTCCCACTAATGTTATTAAAAAAACACCTCCAGCAATGAATAAACCTCCAAATAACCAATATAGGACACCTTGTGGTTTGAGGTTTATGCTTAACAAAGTTGGGGTTTGTTGCAAAATTTTTAATCTCATACTTGTATATTAGTATAGGAATCCGCTTTGATTACTGAAATTATTTGCCTAGTGAGGGAACAGGGAATAGGTAAGAAGGAATCAAAATTTAATGAATTTTTTATGCGCTAGCGCAGGCTACGCCAACAAAAATCAAATACGAATCCTATAGCAGTTTTTATATCGATTTATAATGACTAATTTGCACTGTACTTGTAATTCCATCAAAATTGTTAAATATGCTATCCGTAGTTTGATTGTAGATAAAGCGATCGCTTGCTGTTGTCGTATTAGTCCCTAGTTGAAACAAGCTTGATTCAAGGCTCGTATTCTCAGGTCGGCTCAAAATAAATTCTGGTTGGGAAATATAAACAGTATCATTTTCAATATTTAAATCAGTAATAATACTATTAACGCCAGTGTAGATATCAGAATCATCGAAGCTTGCTTGTTTGCTTCCACCGATGAGTACATCGTTACTTACATCGCTCAACAAGTTAGTATTGCCGGAACCAGTAATGAGACTATCGCTTTCTGTATCAGCATCTAATTCCTTGGTGGTGATGCTGTCGCCAACACAGAAGAGAGCATCGCTAGTATCAAGCACTGCCAGTGCAAAAACATCGCTGACGGTTGTTGTTTCATCACTAGCGATAACTTTGATGTTGAGGCTGCCAACATCGTTATTTGTGGGAGTACCGCTGAAAGTGATGCCGTCAAAGGTCAACCAACAGGGAATTGGGCCGCCATTTTCCAGGGTCGCACTGTAGGTGAGGTTATCTCCAGCATCAACATCTGCAAAGGTGTTTGTAGGTAGAGTGAAATTGAAGGTAGTGTCTTTTATTGCTGTTTGGTCGAGAATGCTATTTGCCAGTGTTGGGGCATCATTAATATTGTTGACTGCAATGGCGATCGCTTTCTCGTAGAATAAGCCACCTCCATCTGTGGCGCGCAAACGAATATTGTAGCTATTCTTGGTTTCGTAGTCGGGGGAGATGTTGATATGTAACTCGTTATCAACAATTGTGAAGGCGTTGTTATCGGTGTCCCCTGTACCAGAAACTAGGGTATAGGTGTGGGTGTCTTCTGTGTCAGGGTCATTGGTACTCAAGTTGCCAATTAATGTGTTGCTAGGAACATTCTCGTTGACGCTACTGGCACTCAAACTCAGGTCAGTGGGAGTACTGTTGAGGTCAAGCACAAAAAGTTCTTGTCCAGTGTTGCCGTTATCAGCAAAAAAGTAGAGTTTGCCATTGATGTAAGTGATGTTGTTAGGGTTAGAGCTACCGATGCCAGAAAAAATATCCTTAACTAGGACAGTACCAGCTTCAGTACCATCACTCTTCCACAGTTCATTGCCTCCATTGCCGTCGGTGGCACTAAAGTACAGCGTACCGTTGACATTGGTGAGATTTTGCAAGTTAGAGCTACCGATGCCAGAAAAGATATCCTTAACTAGGACAGTACCAGCTTCAGTACCATCACTTTTCCACAGTTCACTACCTACATTGTTGTCATAGGCAACAAAATATAGGGTGCCGTTGACATTTGTGAGATTTTGGGGGTTAGAGCTACCTATACCAGAGAAAATATCCTTGACGCGGATAGTACCAGCCTCAGTACCATCACTCTTCCACAGTTCATTGTCTCCATTGCCATCAGTGGCACTGAAATAAAGCGTGCCGTTGACATTTGTAAGATTTTGGGGGTTAGAGCTACCAGTACCAGAGAAAATATCCTTAACTAGGATAGTACCAGCCTCAGTACCATCACTCTTCCACAGTTCATTGTCTCCATTGCCATCAGTGGCAGTGAAGTACAGCGTGTCGTTGACATTGGTGAGCTTTTGCGGATAAGAACTACCCGTGCCAGGGACAATATCTTTAACTAGAACAGTACCAGCTTCGCTGCCATCACTTTTCCACAGTTCCCTACCTCCATTGCTATCGGTGGCAACAAAGTACAGGGTGCCGTTGATATTGGTGAGAAAGTTTGGATTAGAGCTACCCGCCCCAGAGACAATATCCTTAACTAAGATAGTACCAGCCTCAGTACCATCACTTTTCCACAGTTCGCGTCCCCCAGTGCTGTCAGTGGCAACAAAGTACAGCGTGCCGTTGATATTAGTGAGATTTTGGGCGTTAGAACCACCTATGCCAGAAAAGATATCCTTAACTAGGACAGTACCAGCCTCAGTACCATCACTCTTCCACAGTTCGTTGCCTCCAGTGCTGTCAGTGGCTGTGAAGTATAGCGTGCCGTTGACATCGGTGAGATTTTGGGGGTTAGAACTACCAGTACCAGAGAAGATATCTTTGATACGGATAGTACCAGCCTCAGTGCCGTCACTCTTCCACAGTTCACTACCTCCATCGCCATCGGTGGCTCTAAAGTAAAGCGTGTCATTGACATTGGTGAGAAAAGACGGTTCAGAAGATAGCGTAGTGGTATTAATATCCTTGAGGCGCACAGTACCAGCCTCAGTACCATCACTTGTCCACAGTTCACTACCTCCACTGCCATCAGTGGCACTGAAGTAAAGGGTGTCATTGACGTTGGTGAGATTTTGGGGGTTAGAACTACCCATACCAGAAAAGATATCCTTGAGGCGGACAGTACCAGCCTCAGTGCCATCACTCTTCCACAGTTCATTACCCCCATTATCGTCAGTGGCACTGAAATATAACGTGCCGTTGACATTGGTGAGATTTTGCGGATAAGAACTACCCGTGCCAGAAAAGATATCCTTGATACGGAAAGTACCAGCCTCAGTACCATCACTCTTCCACAGTTCCCAGCCCCCAGTGGTGTCAGTGGCAGTGAAATACAATGTGCCATTGACATTGGTGAGATTTTGGGGGTTAGAACTACCGGTGCCAAAGTAGATATTTTTGAGGCGGACAGTACCAGCTTCAGTGCCATCACTTTTCCATAGTTCATTAGCTCCAGTACTGTCAGTGGCAGTAAAGTACAGCGTACCGTTGACATCAATGAGATTTTGGGGGTTAGAACTACCAGTACCAGAAAAGATATCCTTGACACGCATAGTACCAGCCTCGGTGCCATCACTTTTCCACAGTTCATAGCCTCCACTAATGTCATAGGCAACAAAGTAGAGCGTACCGTTAACATTGGTTAAATGTTGCGGGTTAGAGCTACCTGTGCCAGAGAAAATATCCTTGACACGGATAGTACCAGCCTCGGAGCCATCACTTTTCCACAGTTCATTGCCCCCACTGCCATCGCTGGCAGTGAAGTACAACGTACCATTGACATCGATGAGATTTTGAGGATTAGAACTACCTGCACCCAAGACGATATCCTGAACGCGGATAGTACCAGCCTCAGTGCCGTCACTCTTCCACAGTTCCCGACCCCCATTGCTGTCGGTGGCAGTGAAGTATAGCGTGTCGTTGACATTGGTGAGATTTTGGGGATTAGAGCTACCGATGCCGGAGAAAATATCCTTGACCTGGATAGTACCACCTTCAGTGCCATCACTCTTCCATAGTTCGCGACCCCCATTGTCGTCAGTGGCACTAAAGTACAGGGTGCCGTTGAGGTTTGTAACATTTTGGGGATAAGAACTAGCTATGCCAGAGAAAATATCTTTGACCTGGATAGTACCAGCTTCAGTGCCATCACTCTTCCACAGTTCATAACCACCACTGTTGTCGATCGCAACGAAGTATAAAGTACCGTTAACATTGGTCAGATATTGCGGGTTAGAGGAAACTCCACCGGTATTGATATCTTTTATCAGGTTAATAGATCCTTCTGCTGCTGCCATAACCCCATGCCTGCTGCTACGTGCTATATGTTCACTAACTATAGGGTGTATGAGGTAGGGAGAAATGATTTTCCCCACACCAGACACCCCCCTCTTCACCTGTGCATCATGTGATTTCAGAACCGTCAACCGTCAACCGTCAACAGTCAACACTCAACCACCATCTGCTGTTGTTTCTTTTTTGCAGTTCCCTTAACGCAAAACCATATTTGGCGATTCAATTCCGACTAATTTGGCGCTGAGTTCCCACATCCGCTCGCCTTTTTCATCATCGCGGGCTTGGGGAGAAACTTTCTGAACAAAGGACTGACCATCTTTTTTCTGGCGATTTCCCCAACTCCAATAAACACCAGATTGATTATATTCAGGATCGGCAACAACAGCAGCAACTCTTTCTCCTGCCAACTCTTGAGACACATATCCCCCAGTGATGTACTTTTGGAACAATGGGAAAAGTTTCTGGAACAGGGGATAATGATTTCGGAATAGTGGTGTTTCGGCAACACATCCCGGATAAAGAGAACTGAAGACAATCTTAGTTGACTGGTGGTAGCGCCGATGCAGTTCTCTCATGGTCAACACGTTACAAACCTTGCTGTCTTTGTAGGCTTTAACGGGTTCAAATTTCTTGCCGTCAATCATGGAAATTGGGTCTTTAAATCCTGCTGTGAAGCCCTCAAAATTCCCCAAGTCTGGACGGGGCGGAATCTTACCACCGAGTTCGTCTGGGTTATGGGTGACAGTTCCCAAAATCACCAGTCTGGGCTGTGAAGAAGACTTTTGTAAATCCTCTAACAAGAGGTTGCACAACAGGAAATGCCCAAGATGATTGGTAGTGACAGTTAACTCATAACCTTCTGGACTGCGTAATGGTTCTTTTAATAAGGGCATATAAATTGCTGCGTTGCAAACCAAAGCATCCAGAGAGTTACCACTGGCGCGGAAGTTTTTCACAAACTGGCGAACGCTTTCCAAAGAACCAAGGTCAATGTGTATGCTGGTATAACTGTTGTAAGGAATTCCCACAGCTTGGGCTGCTTGTTGCGCCTTTGCTAAATCCCGACATGCCAAGATTACATACCATCCTCTCAGGGCCAGAGCTTTTGCAGCATACAAACCGACCCCCGAAGAGGCACCTGTAATTACAACCGTTGACTTCCTATCCTGTGCCATTCTCTTGAGACTCTATTAATCATCTTTTACTATTTCCAGGATTTTACCACCCCCGAACCGGGAGGTAGATGGAAAACTCAGTACCTTGTCTTAATTGTGATTGGACTTCCAGGCGGCCAGCATGTTTCTCTACTACAATCTGACGGGCAATGGCTAAGCCTAACCCCGTTCCTTTACCAACTTCTTTAGTGGTAAACAAGCGATCGAAAATCTTAGATTTGACTTCCTGATTCATGCCTTGACCGTTATCAGCAATGCGAATTTCAACGGCATTTTCTTCAGATAATAATGCAGTTTGAATTGTAATTTGTTGGGGATGATTTTCTAACTCTTCAAAGGTTATTTGCTGTGCCATTTCATCGAACATATCAATGGCATTGGCCAGAATGTTCATAAACACCTGGTTCAGCTGACCGGGAAAGCAATTAATTTCAGGGATGTTGCCGTAGTTGCGGATAACTTTAATGGCAGGGCGATTTTCATTGGCTTTGAGGCGATACTTGAGAATCAACAGGGTACTATCTAAACCTGCGTGCAGGTTGGCGCTGACTTTGTGTTCGGTATCAGCACGAGAGAAGGTACGCAGGCTGGTGCTGATGCTTTTGATGCGATCGGTGGCACCTTTCATTGAGTCAATTAACTTGGGTAAATCCTCTAAAAGAAAGTCCAGGTCAATCTTTTGAGCTAATTCGACCACCGAAGTAGTAGGCGGTTGCTGTTGCTGATAGGTGTCTAAATACTCACGCAGGTCTTGTACATAATCTTTGGCATTATTAATACTGCCGTTAAGAAAGCCCACTGGGTTATTAATTTCGTGAGCAACCCCCGCTACCAAGTTACCCAAAGTCGCCATTTTTTCGTTTTGCACAATTTGAAGCTGAGATGCTTCTAGTTGTTGAGCATAGGCTTGGGCTTGTTGATAGAGACGAGCATTTTCCAGTGAAATCGCAGCTTGGGCACAAAGCAGATTCAGCAACTCAACGCGATCGCGGGTGAAGGCTGCTGTTGTCAGGTTATTTTCCAGATAGACCATACCCAACAATTTGCCTTGTTGCAGAATGGGACTGCACAGCAGACTCTTGGGCTGTTGGTTTTGGATATAGGCATCGCTTGTCAATAGCGGCTCTTGCACGGCGTTGCTAATCACAGCAGGCTGCAAACTGCGTTTGACTTTTGTGACCAAATTAATGGGCACTACACCGCTATCCACTAGGGACTGGGTTGGATACAAAATCTGCGTTTCGATTTGACCAGATTCCATAAGTTCTGCCCTAGCCTGAACCGTGAGATTTTGCCCCTCACTTAACATCAAAGCGCACTGCGTAGCACCCAAGGTTTGTATCACCGTCACCAAAAGAGTACCAATTAAGCGATCGAGTTCAATTTCACTAGAAAGAGTTTGGGAAGCTTTGAGAATAGCAACCAGATCCAGGGAATCAGAAAGACTGGTGGAGGAAACACTAGTGGAGGTGACAGTTCCAGTGGCAAATACAGTTTCGTCAACAGAAAATGGTGTCTGTGCTTGTTGGAGAATGGGAGCCAAAAGTTGAGGATAGCGAGTTTCCAAATCGGCGAGTTTGGCTTTCGCTCCCCAGCGAGCATAGCCATAGTAGGCTTCAATCATGTAAGCTTGGGCGATGCGCTGTTTGTGCCAATGGAGGTAGAATTTTGCCGCCAGTTCATTGGCTAGGGCTGCTTCTTGAGGGTAGCCATTGGACTTGGCTCCCGCGATCGCCAAATCGTATAATTCTAAAGCTTCTGTTTTGCAATTGAGGAGTTGCTGTTTTTGGGCTTCAACTAAATGATATTTGTGCAAAAAGTTCATGGGAGCATAATCAGCCCATTCTTTTAACTTGGCTTGATTTTCTTCGATTCGTTGCCATTGCGGCTGTGACTGTGACGGCGATTCACCAGCAGTGGCCAGCAGGGTGAGAGAATCATAGAAATATAATAGGGGTTCAACAATATTGCCCATACCCCCGGCCAAATACTGTCGGGTTTGAATGGCATCGTGTTCTGCTTTGGCCCAGTCTTGGAGCCAGTAATTCAATGTGAAGCGATACAGATAAAAGTAGCAGAGTCGGTAAAAATCGACTTTTGCCTCAGCCAGGACTTTTTCTTCATAGGCATCCTGGCGTAAGGGAATTTCATTCTCTGACTGACCCAAGAGAATTTGAGCAGCTTGCCAGTAAGCTAAAACACAGTTTGCTGCTGTGAATTGGTGGAGGTCGCACAATTGTTGGTAATAGGCGTGAATTTGGGGTTCGAGTTCGGTAAGGGGTTGACCGCACCAATAGGCATTTAAGCAGTACAACTGGGCATCGTAGCCCATAAATTCTAGATTGCCAGTTTCTAGCCCTGCTTGATAGCCTTCCAGCAGAATCGGCAGCGTTTCTCGTAGATGCATTGTCCAGTGACCAACATACCCCCCCATTAACAAGGCTGTTGCGGCTCGAATATTTTTGGCATCTGGCTCTGAAGCCAGTTGATAGCCTAATTGCCCAAACTGGGGTACTTTTGCCATTTCTCCCCACAGTATCCTCAATTGAAAGGCGTAACCAGCGTAGCAATAAGCCGAAACTGGACTATTACCAAATTGAATTGACAATTTTACCTGTAACGCCACGATCAGGAAATAGAGCTTTGAGCCTGTCATATAACAGACTGGTGTCAGCCGAGCCGCATTTTGCATAATAGCTAACTGCTTAGCATCGGTCATTTGCGGCAGATGAATGAATGACTCAATGGAGCCATCGCCAATTAAAACATCGATTTCTTGCTTCAAGAGGCGAATGTCCTCTAGGGTGGGTTCGTCTGGTAGGTTCACACCAAGCATTTGAAAGATTGATTGACCGATGGCGATGGCTTCTAAAAATTGATTGCGGGCTACTAAGGCCTGAATTCTGACTTGATAAACTTGCACTTGTTCTAAAGGCGTTTTTGCATGATGAATCGCCGCTTCAATCCACCGATCCATCTGCTGAAAATCACCGACCAAAAAAGCCACCTCGGCGGCTAAGTCATGCAGACATAGAGTCATTTGGTACTGCCGTTGCCAAGCGTCTGTTCCTAGCAGTTTTAGCCCCACTGTGGCATATTCACGGGCTGCTTGATAGGCGGTTGAGGCTCTGGCTTTGCGGCAAGCAGTGAGGTTGAGTTGGGCTAGTTCGTCTTTTTGCTGTTGTGTCTCAACCAGCGTCGTTCCATAGTTCAACTGATTGACGATTTCAAAAATCCGCTCTTCTCTGGCGATTGGGGAAACTTGTTGCAGCAGAAGTTGTCCGATTTGGTAATGAGTCGCCTGTTTTTCCTCGTCGGGGATGAGGGAATAGGCGGCTTGCTGGACGCGATCGTGGAGAAAGCGATAGGAACAGTTAAATGTTGCTGCTTGATTGACTTGTGCCACCTTCAATTCTGACGGCTGATAAAACTTATAGACCTCAGTGATGGGCAAAATCACTCCTTCTTGCAAGGCTTTCCAGAGGTCGATGGCGGTATCTTCAGGCGATCGCTCATTGACAATGGCTAGGGTAGCCAAATCAAACTGAGCGCCAATGCAAGCCGCCAGTTTCAAAGCCGTTTGGGTCGCAGTAGGCAATTTTTGTAACTGGAGTGCCATGAACTCCACGACATCATCCGTGAGGGCAAGTAACTTCACCGTTGCCAGGTCGCACTGCCAATGTCCTGTGTAAAAGTCAAACGTAATATAGCCGTCTTCATGGAGTGCTTTGAGAAATTGGGTGAGGAAGAAGGGATTACCCTTGGTTTTTTGATACACCAACTCCGTTAGCGGTTGAGCCAGTTCCAAAGGGCAACTGAGGGTATCTGCCGTTAACTGATTTACATCTCCTTGGCTGAGGGGTTTCAGGATGAGGGTGTGGAGCCTGGTTTGGGCTTTTTCGATTTCATCCAGCATCAGCATCAACGGGTGAGTCGGGAACACTTCGTTATCCCGATAGGCTCCGATAACGAACAGATAACCGCGATTGCGTTCTGTCAGCAGTAGCTTCAGCAAGTTCAGAGAAGCCGAATCAGCCCACTGCAAGTCATCCAGGAAAATCACCAGTGGATGTTCTGGGGTGGTGAACACCGTGATGAACTTCTGGAACAGCAAATTGAAACGGTTTTGAGCGGCGCTACCGGAGAGTTCTGGTACTGGGGGTTGTTGACCGATTACCTGTTCGAGTTCAGGAATCACCTCAACCAGCACCTGACCATTATCACCAACTGCCGCTAAAATCTTCGCTTTCCACTCAGCTAACTGCGCGTCATCATTGCTCAGCAGTTGACCCATGAGGTCGCGGAAGGCTTGGACAAAGGCGCTAAAGGGAAGGTTGCGGTTGAATTGGTCGTATTTACCTTTAATGAAATAGCCATGCCAGCGGACAATGGGCTTATGGACTTCATTGACAACGGCGGTTTTTCCCATGCCGGGAAAAACTGCCACCAGCATCAGTTCGGAAGCTCCATTGGCAACTCGCCCAAAAGCATCGAGCAAGATTTGAACTTCTGGTTCTCGTCCGTAGAGTTTTTCGGGAATCAAAAAGCGATCGCTGATATCCTGTTCTCCTAACTCAAACCAGGCATGTTTGCCCACAAGATGATATTCTTCCTGACATCTAATCAGATCGTGCTTGAGACCAAGGGCACTTTGATAGCGGTCTTCGGCGTTTTTAGCCATCAATTTGCCAATGATTTCACTAAGCATGATGGGCAAATCATGGTTGAGATCGCAGACAGAGATTGGTTGCTTTGCTAAATGGGCATGAACCATTTCCATTGGCTCGTCAGCTTGAAATGGTAACTGTCCCGTCAGCAGTTCAAAAAAGGTAATTCCCAAGGAATAGAAATCGCTGCGATAGTCAATCCCTCGGTTCATTCGCCCGGTTTGTTCCGGTGAAATGTAGGCTAGGGTGCCTTCTAGAACATTGGGATTTTGAATCTCTTGGGTTTCGCGGGGCAACAGGGAGGCAATGCTAAAATCAATCAGTTTAATTTGCCCAGTTTCTGGTTGAATCAGAATGTTGGCTGGTTTAATGTCTTTGTGAATAATCCGTTGCTGATAGAGCTGGTGGAGGATATCGACAATTTGCATGGCAATTGGCCAGAATTGTTCGACTTTTAAAGGAGAAGCCTGGATATAATGACGTAGAGAAATGCCACCGATGTCTTCCATTACCAAAGCATAGCCATTGGCATAGGGTTCTAGACTAATCGGTTGGACAATGCCAGGGATGTTGAGATTTTTAGCGATCGCATACTGATTGCGAAACTGCACCAACTCGCTGAAGCTGGGATAATCGTGCCGCAGTGTCTTAATCACCACCGGAAGTTGCTGCGATTTTTGCACTCCTCGATAAACAGCCGTCCTAGAACCTAGATACAGCCGCTCAACCAAGGTATAATTAGAAATGTTTGGGAATTGCTGTGCTAGAGAAGTCATAGGTTTAGCAAGGAGGCTTTGATTTTACTAGGATTCCCTAAAATGTTACTCAGGTAACAAATAAAGCAACAGTTGAGGAACCGAAAAGTTCTGCCATCCCTGGGTTGTGCATAACTATTGCTTTGTGAAGAATAGTTGCTAAGTGATTTTTTATTTAAAATTGGCGATTTTAAATATAGCGATCCCCAGTTAAGTGAGGTACAAATAATATTTTGAAACGCAGAGGGGCGCAAAGTAAAGCGCAGAGAGAAGTCGGAGCGGCGGCTTCCGCCGATCTGAACTTCGGTGGGTACGCAGAGATTTGTACCTCAACAGACTAGGAAACGCTATAAGTAGAAGTAGTAAATTAAACCTAACTCGATCTCGCCAGGTTTCGACACTCCGACAAGCTCAGGGCGGCGCAGTGCATGGCTGCGCTCAACCCTCTTGCAATCTTTGGTTTGCTGCTTTGAGGTTGACTTTAGAGTTTGGTAAATCTAAAGCTAAACAATAACGCTTGCCAGCATAGTTCCATCGCGGTCTTAACCTACCTTGATACTCCTCAATAGCTATAACTCCCTTATGATGGGAATTCTGAGATTTTTTGCCATACCAGTTTCATAACCAATTAAAAGCTGAAAATGGTACTTCTTTATTTGTCTGCTAAATTAAGGAGAATGATTGAACTTAGCTTACAATAAGCTTTTATCAATCGGAGCGGCGGGATTTGAACCCACGACCTCCACTACCCCAAAGTGGCGCGCTACCAAGCTGCGCTACGCCCCGTAATATAATTTTGGATTTTAGATTTTAAATTTTGGATTTTTCCAATTTTAAACCTTGAATCCGTTTATTCACTTTCGCTATTATAGCATGTAGGCAAATAAAAGTCTAGATATTAGCTTTAAAAAACTTTGAGTATTGCAGTGGCTTGCAGTAAATCTCCGACAGCACAAGCATCCCATTTACCTTCTACACATCGTCCTGTATTCAAGATGAAACGTAGGCTGTAGGCGTGGGGATAACCTTCTACCTCCATCCATAATAAATCGCTTTCAGCTTCACAGGCGATTTTCTCTTCTTCCATTAATTCTGTTGCGAGTTGCTTGATGGTGTCTGCTAGCTGTGCCAACAGGCGGCAAAAATCATTTAATTCGGCTTCGGTTAACTCAATTGCCCAGTCATCAGTACCTATTAAACCTTTAAATTCAGGTGCATCGGGGTTCCAGCCAATACGCCAACCAGAACCACTTTTGACAACGCGTTGCATAATTTAGTGGGGAGTGGGGAGTGAGGAGTGGGGAGTTGGGAGTGAGGAGTTGGGAGTTAGGAGTGGGGAGTTAGGAGTTGGGAGTTGGGAGTTAGGAGTGGGGAGTTAGGAGTTAGGAGTTGGGAGTGAGGAGTTATTAATTTACAACTCTTTACTTTGGCATTATTTAAGTAATTGTGCGCCTCCACCTTGGGGTGGCTGTGGAGTTGTTGAGGTGGTGGGGTTGGCTGTGGTGTTGGGGCTAGGGGCTGATGTGTTTTGGGTATTAGGATTAAATATATTGACTAAAACTTCCACTAAAGCATTTCGCTGACTGCGAGTTAAACGAGCGATCGCAGCTTTATCGCCATCTATGGGATTTTCCCGCAGTGTTTCGTTTCCTGGATAGCTACTATCATACATAACTTCATTTGCACCCAGGTAATCAGCCAAAGTCAGTTTCCAATCCAAGCGATAAATTGGGGAACGCCCTTTGGTGTAAACATGATATCTAATCAACCGAGTTGCCAGGGTATTGTTTTCAGCAACTTTGCCATTTTCTTTGTTGATATATTTATTTTCCCGTGGAAAATCTGGCAATTTTTGGTAAACTACTTGCCAAACATCACTAGGCGTGATTGTCTGTGCTATCCCTGGTTGGTTAGTAAATAAAGTGGAACCCAAAACAATTAAACCCAGCATTAACGCAAATAGTATTGGTGAGTACTGAGTTTTGAGTTTTAAAAGAACTAATTTCACAAAAATTTTCTCTTTTTCATATAACAATATTTTGGGCGTTGCTGAGTGGAAGTCAGAATTCAGAAGTCAGAATTCAGAAGTCAGAAGTCAGAAGTCAGAAGTCAGAAGTCAGAATTCAGAAGTCAGAAGTCAGAATTCAGAAGTCAGAAGTCAGAAGTCAGAATTCAGAAGTCAGAATCCAGAAGTCAGAAGTCAGAAGTCAGAAGTTAGAACTCCTAACTCCTAACTCCTAACTCCTAACTCACCACGATTTTTACAGTTCGCCAATAATTTCTGGCTGAGTCAATTCATCGGACATTTCGATAATTGCCCTTAGCACTGGCTTCATCATTGCATCTTCATTGCTTTCAAAATCTTCATAACGCCGACGCTTGGCACGATTTGCCACCTGAACCGTAATGCGGTAACGATTTGAGGCTGCACTGATCAAATCCTCAGCACGGTGCATAATTTGAGACTGTGTTGTCTCGAACTTAGAACGCTTTAGCATAATTAGTGGTTCTTGGGGACATTCTCCAGTGTAACAGCACTAAGCGGTTGTGGATTTGGCGTAGCAAATCTGTTGAGTGTTGACTGTTAAGGGTCAGCGATGGTGAGTGACTGTGCAATTTAAAAGGTAATAGCTTGAATATATCTGCAACCTTTCTGTTGATAGAGGCTAAGAGTATTTGAGTCACTTTATAAGTAACTTGTAGTATTAACTGATGCATCTTTATGGCTGACCTTGTGGAAACTGCGATCGCAGCAAAAAATTTCAATACACTGATAAAGGCTGTTAAAGCTGTAGACCTCATAGAAACTCTCAAAAGTCCTGGTTCTTTAACAGTTTTTGCACCCACTGACGAAGCTTTTGCCAATTTGCCAGAGGGAACTTTAGATTCGTTATTACAAGACATTCCCAAGCTAAAAAAAATTGTGGCGTATCATGTGGCCAGTGGGGATGTCAGGTCTGATGACTTGGCACAAATTCATGAAGCCGAGACACTCGAAGGGTCAATAGTCGCTATTGAATCTGTCAACGGCAAAATTAAGGTGAATAGCGCCAATGTCATCAAAACAGACATTTTGGCAGACAATGGCGTTATCCATATTATTGATGCAGTGTTGATGCCTGCAATTGTGGCGGGGAAATAAGGGCGTTAGGAATGGGGAAAGGGAAAGGGGTAAAGGGGAAAGGTTAAATTTATTCCTTTTCCCTTTTCCCGGTTGGTGAGCTTGTCGAACCATTAACCTTTTCCCCTGCCTCCCCAGTCGCTAGCCCAAAATACAACCGCTACGTTCAGGAAGAGTTAACGACAACTGCTGAGTTTCTCCTGCACTATTCCACTCAACTTGAGCATTACCATATAAAAGTTTGTGGGGTTGAGTGTGCAAATTAGGGATATCTACACTTGCTGTTACCGGACTTGTCCCGGCGTTGACGGCAATTATCAATTCTTCTTTGTCCAAAGTCCGGGCAAAGACGTAAAATGCTCCTTGAGCATAGAGGACTTGGTAATCACCTGTACGCAATGCTGGGTAAGTGTGGCGGAGGGCAATTAATTGGCGGTGAGTATTGAAAATATCTCGATTCCAGTTAGTTTCTAAGGGAAAACCACGGCGGGAGTCTGGGTCTATGCCGCCAGGTAAGCCGACTTCATCGCCATAGTAGATGCTGGAAGCGCCGGGAAAGGTGAGTAGCAATAAAGTTGCTAATTCTACGCTGGCTATATCGCCACCAGCAATGGTCATTAATCGGGCTGTATCGTGACTTGCTAGCAAATTTAGTTGAGTCAGCTGAATTTCCCAAGGATAAAGTTGGAGTAATTCTTGGATTTTGCTGGCGTACTCGGCTGCAAATAAGGGTGGATATGGTTTATAGTCGCGGCTTTGCACTTGATCTAAGACTACGCGATCGCCAGCCGCAAAGGCAATTGTCGGCCCAGCAAACAAATAATTCATCACCCCGTCAAATTGCGTGCCATCTAGCCACTCACGCGAATCTCCCCAGACTTCGCCGACAATGTAAGCTTCAGGGTTGATGGCTTTGACGCGATCGCGAAACTCTTGCCAAAAACCAGGGGTTTTAATTTCAAATGGTACATCCAATCGCCAACCATCAATGCCAAATTTAATCCAATATTCGGCAATTTCCATAATGTATTCCCGAACTTCTGGATTGTCGTGGTTAAATTCTGGTAAGGCACGATTTCCAGCCCAACCCACATAGTTAGCAGGAAAGTCGCCATTGTAAGCCGAAAGCGGCCAGCCTTCAATTTTGAACCAATTTACCCACGGGGAATGCGGCCCATTTTCTAAAACATCGTGGAAAAAGAAAAATCCCCGACTGGAATGGTTAAAAACTCCATCCAGAACGACTTTGATATCTCGTTCATGGGCGGCGTCTAGTAATTCCTTAAAAGCTTCGTTGCCCCCCAGCATGGGGTCAACTTGATAATAATCATGGGTATGATAGCGGTGATTGCTGGCGGATTGAAAAATCGGTGTAAAGTAAATGGCGTTAATGCCCAAATCCTGGATGTAGTCTAAGCCTTCGAGGATGCCCCATAAATCTCCGCCTTTGTAACCTTGCAGCGTTGGCATTGCCTCCCAATCTTCCCAACGGGTGTCATGCAACAGGCGTTTGTGTGGCTTTTTACTTCTTGCAAAGCGGTCTGGAAAGATTTGGTAGAAAACAGCGTGCTTCACCCAGTCTGGTGTTTGAATTTGCATGAATTATTCTCAGTGGCTTCAGAAGCGATCGTTGCAGATATTAGCTTCTTTGTGGTTCCTACTTATGATAGAAAATTGGAAATTGGGCATTGGGCATTGGGCATGGGGCATTGGGCATTGGGCATGGGGTATGAGGGAAAATTCATCCCATCAGTCAACACTAAACTTTGTTTTTTACACAAAAATTGTCAGGAAAAATTATTAATTTAATTGAAATATTTAATAAAATTTAATGTTTGTTGAATTAACTTTATCCGTAATGACTTAAGGGAGTACTGGATTATTTTTATAGATTATCAATTATGTCAAGGTGTATTCAGTCCTAGTAGTAGAAAAGGAAGTTAGGATTCACAATATCGATTGTTATGGTTCTG
This sequence comes from Nostoc sp. 2RC, assembly GCF_014222165.1. Taxonomy (NCBI): domain Bacteria; kingdom Bacillati; phylum Cyanobacteriota; class Cyanophyceae; order Nostocales; family Nostocaceae; genus Nostoc; species Nostoc sp. 2RC. The sequence continues at coordinate 11,388 of NZ_JACKZU010000039.1, read as the reverse complement.
AGCTTCCAATAAATTTAATTTGAGGCAAAAATGAGACACGATAAACTTTCTCCCGGATTACTTTTGGCTTTTGAAGATTATCAAAATGAAGGAGAACAAGCTTTAGTTACACATAAGCGATCGCTCGGTATTATTGCTAATAAAAACACAGTCAAACCAACTAAAAGCGTAGTTTTTATTTACTGCGATTCTGATGCAGACTTGAGTTATTTATCACAATATAATATTGAAGTCAATCAAAATTCTGGCAGCGTCCGTACAGCTTTCTTGCCAATAAATGCTTTAGATGTCTTATCTGAAGAAGATACAATCCAACGTATCAAACCATCACGTAAACTTCACCTAAGGATGGATGTTGCACCCGGAAAAGTCAAACTGCCGGAGTTTAAAAATCAAACTGGACTCACTGGCAAAGGCGTAATTATTGGCATTATAGATAGTGGCATTGACCCGAAACACCCTGCTTTTGCTGGCAGAATTTTACACATTTGGGATCAAACACTCCCAGGGCCAGGAGTCACAGAAGGACGCTACGGGGCTGAATTTTCAGGGGCGCAACTGACAATTTCTCAAGATACCGACGGACATGGAACCCACGTTGCTGGAATCGCTGCTGGTGCTGATACTACCTATAGCGGCGTAGCACCAGAGGCAGAATTAATTGTAGTCAGGTCAGATTTACAAGATGCCCACATTGCCGATGCTGTGCGCTATATTTTCCGAGTAGCCAGGGAGTTGGAACGCCCAGTGGTGGTGAATCTCAGCTTGGGTGGACACGCCGATGCCCATGATGGTAGCGATTCTCTATCAAAGGTGATTGACGCGGAAACCGGCCCTGGGAGAATTGTTTGCTGTGCTGCGGGTAATGAAGGAAGCATCAATATTCACGGTCAAGCAACCATACCTAGCGATCGCACCCGTGGTATGCGCTTTAATGTACCTTTGAATCAAGTAGGCATCGTTTGGCTAAATGGTTGGTATTCCAAAGACAGTGAGTTGGAAGTATCGTTGCGGAGTCCCAACGGTTTTGTGACTCCCTTCCAAAAAATCATTACTGACGGTAATCCTACACAAGAACATCAATTACCCGATGCAAGGGTGGAAATTGTCACACCAGGCCCAGACCAAGCAAACGGCGACCATAACTTCTTTGTCCAAATACGCGGTAACGGCCCTTCCCCAGTCATGGGAGGTATTTGGCAACTACGCCTACGCAATACCTCTACCACTGATACACGTGTGGATGTGTGGACATTAGATGATATGTCATCAGTATTTTTTACAGGTAAAAGCGTCAAGGATGCAGTAAAAATTGGTTCGCCAGGAGCCGCTAGCAGTGCCGTTACAGTTGCAGCTTATACTACTAAAGCCAAGTATACAGATATTGATAACCAAATACGAGAAATGGGCTTAGATTTGGATACTATTTCCGAATTCAGTAGCGAAGGCCCTTTACGCAATGATGCCCAAAAGCCGGATATAGCAGCACCGGGAGCAATGATTGTTTCCACACTTTCTGCTGATGCTAATTCTGCCCGTTCGTCGATGGTTAATTCTAAGTTTGTGGCCATGGCTGGTACGAGTATGGCTACACCTTTCGTCACTGGCTTAGTTGCATTACTCCTGCAACGCGACCCCCAACTCGACCCGGCTACTTTGAAAGATTTGCTACGTAAAAATAGCGCCATTCCCGGAAAAGCCGCAGGTACATTCGATGAGAAATGGGGTTATGGCGTGATTAATGCCTTAAATCTGTAATTAGATTGAGCAAGGTGGATATTATTTCTGTACAAGGGTAGGCAATAAAAAACTAGAAATTTGATAAGTTAGGGTAGGCAATTTTTACCTACCCTATTTACTAAGGAATTGTTTATGAATTATCAAAAGCTAGACGCCGCCCTTGCTACAGCGTTGAATGACGTTGAAGATTTAGAAAAACCGAGCTTGGGCGTTTTTATCCATACCGAACCAATTTTAGACTCCACCGCAACTGCTGTTTTAGAAAATTTTGGCGTTAGTGATGTTACTAGTGGTAAGGATATTTTTACAGCAACGCTGTCACCCAATGCCATCTCTCAATTATCAGAGCAACCTTGGGTGAAGTTTTTGAAGCGATCGCAGCAATTAAGTTTGGTTAATAGGAGAATAAATACAGGGAAGTTGGGTTTTTAATGGGCATTGCCTAACCCTACACTGTGCCGATAAATTTTGACTGTTACTGTGAATCAGGTTTTTGTTTTTCTGGAAACTTACACTTCACCTCAATTTCCAGATTACTTTCAGCTGAACCTTCGGGAATATAGCGTATGCCTGCTTTGCCACCTAAAGTCCAATACGGTTCAATTAAGGCTAAAACTCTTGGTCAAATTCAATTTTTTTAACGAACCGCCAAGGACGCAAAGGACGCAAAGAGAAGAAAGAAAGGCTTAACTGAACTGTATTGACCTAAAGTCTCCTTTATAAACCGTTACCGATTAAAAAGAATGGTGCCCAATAGTGGGGATGACTGAGATTATTGACTACGTTCGGTGAAATGGTATTACGTGTAGATTGGAGAATTACCCTATCTTGTTGGGAACCTATTAATTTAAAGTCACCTGTAATCATAATTACTTGTGCCTGGCGTAAGGCTTCCGTTTTGCTAATATTGCCTTGATGTAGTAAGGCGTAGAAGGTGTTCATTAAGATTTGCGTGCCGCCATCATCAACAGGCCATAAAGAAGCGATCGTGGCTTTTGCTCCTGCATTTTGCATCTGGTAGCCAAAGCCTAAAATTTCCGCCCCATTACCATTATTTATACCGCCTATTCCAGTGTTGCAAGCACTCAATACTACTAAATCTGCTTTTATCTGTAATGTTTGAATTTCAGGCATTCTAATTATATTGCCATCACCTAATAGAATAAATGACTCTTCTGGCTGACCAATAACAAAATTTGCATGAGTAGCCAAATGCACAAATGGGTAATTTCTTAAAGAGTAAATAGTTTGTTTTTGGTTAAATTGCTCGTCAATTAATGTTTTAGTTTTAGGTATGATGGCAGCTATGTTTTCTACTTCTTTACCTGCAAAAGGCAAACTCTTAAAATCTATTGATGCAAAACCCACATTTACAATATGACGGTTAGTTGTAGCTCCTGCTAAGATTTGAAGTTCAGGTAAGGGTTGATTATCAAATCTTGTGAAACTAAGGGCAGTAATATAGTTTGTGTTAAATCGTTCTACTAACCATTGCTTACCATCATATAATGCTGCTAGCGGTATATAACGTAATTGCCCATCTGGTGCATAAATAATTGTTTTGGCTTTGGCAGCAGCTAGTCCTGGTTCTATTGGTTTAATGAGCCATTTATATAGTTTATTAGCTGGAGTTTTAACATCTAAGCTTGGATCTTTTAAAGCTTCACTGAAATCTGAAATTGCTTGGTTAATTTCTTGCTTTTTTACATCAACTTTATAATGAATTGGTGGCGTATAAGATGTAGCAACAACAAGTTCTAGACTATTTTCTGAAATTAAAGGATAGAGTAATACGGCATTCTCATCTCGTTCATGTAGACTCTGTAAAATCCTTTGAGAGTCTGTAAGAGTACTTAAAGGTACAATATGATCCCGAATAGTTGGATTAATATCTGCTATGTAGCGAATAACTTCTGGACTTTTGAGAAAATTCAGAAATTCTTGAATAATTTCAGATTCCTTGTTTTCTAGTTCTATAATTTGCTCTATTTGATTTGTTGTTCGTTGATCGAGTGGAGTTTTTCTGAATTCTGCAAGTTTTCTACCTAATTGAATCTGTTGAGTCAAAATATCATTAAAACCACGATTAATTTGTTGTTCTTGTGGTAACACATCAACTCCTCTATTTGTGATGTCGTTACCTCTGACATTATGCAGGTAATCATCTATTTCTTGGACTTTTAACAAGTCTAAAACTTGTAGTGCTTCTAGAATTCTATCTTGTTGTAATAGTAAGTTTGCAAGATTGCGATAAGTATCAGCAATAGTGTTAGTGTAAGATTTCTGTTGTGCGTTTGGTAGGAGACGTAAATCTTTACGAATGGACTCAGTTATATTAACTGATTGCTTATAAAATAAGATGGCTAATTGTGGTTGATTTTGTTTGATGAGGACATCGCCAATGTTAGCCAATGTGATTCTCTCACCAGGGCGATCGCCAATTTCTTTACGAATCGCTAATGCTTGCTGGTATAATGCCAATGCTTGTGGGAATTTACCTCGATTTTTGTATACTGTGCCGATACTATCAAGGGTATTTCCTTCAATGCGGCGATCGCCTGTTTGTTGCACAATCCTCAATGCTTCTTCAAGGTATTTTAATGCTTGCGAAGATTGACCTAATAATTGATAAGTATATCCAATATTATTGAGCGTATTACTAAGACTTGATTTCCTGCCTATTGTTCTAAAAACTTTTACAGCTTGCTGATAAAAAGATAAAGCTTGAAAATATTGCTTCTTTTCATCGAAGGCAAAGCCCACATTATGAAGAGTTTGTCCCTCACCCGTTTTATCGCCAATTCGTTTTTGTATCTCTATCGTTTGTTGATAGTATTTAATTGCTGTATCATATTGACCAAGCCGACTATACACTAATCCAATATTGTTGAGAGAAGCACTTTGTACTTCTAAATTGTTAGCAGTTTTAGCAAATACTAGAGATTGCTGGTAATAATCAAGGGCTTGGTAATAATTGCCTGTTAAGTAATATACAGTTCCGATGCCGTTAAAGTTAAATGCAAGATATTTCAGATTACCAATTTCTCTACTAATAGCGAGGCTTTGGTTATAGTATTTTAGCGCCTCGCTATATTTACTTTGAGACTGATATATATCTGCTATATTTTTTAAGGTACTAAGAGTACCTTCTTTATCATTTAATGCTTGGTTAATTGCTAAAGCTTCATGATAAAATTTTATTGCTTGAGAATATTGAGACAGATTATTATAAACTGCCCCTAGAGTATTTAATGTATCACGTATATTGCTTTTATAGCCTATTGTCCTCTCAATAATTAAAGCTTGGTTTAATAAATTTAGGGCTTCAGGGTAATTGGCAAGATACAAGTAAGTCTTGCCTAACATTCGTAGAGTATCTGCAACATCAGAATGAGATTGAATATTTTGATAAATTGCCAAAGCTTTTTGAAAAGTGAGCAAAGCTTGTTGGAATTGACGACTACTGTATTCATCAATACCTTGGTTAAATAGTCGCTTTGCTTCTTTTTGTTGTCTTGAGTCTAGCGAATCAACTTGAGACGATAAATTTTGTGATTTAGCTGGTAATACATATAGTGATTGAGTCAGAAAAGTTAATATGGTGACTGTTAGCACCCTCAAAAGTTGGAGATAAAAAGAGTGCATAAAAACTCATTTTAATGACTTAAAAAATAATTGGGCGTTGTTTGAATTTCATTTTCAAATCCAGCAACGTCGATGATTGAAATGAAAAACTATTTTATTTTTCCAGTTATTTCTTTACTGGAGTAGAAATTATAGGTTGGTTAATAGGTTCATCCCCGGGTTGTTCCGTTACATCAATAAGGTTTGGATCGATCAGATAAAATAGTTCAGTAATCTTAGTATAATTAACCAAATGCTTGAGTGCTTTCTTATCTTTAGTATCGTTATAAATTGATATTGCTGACTCATAAAATTTTATTGCCTGTTCTTCATGAACTGAGCCAATGATTTGCAATGTGTCAGCAATATCCTTTTGACTCCCAATTGCTTGAAGAATATCTAAGGATTTGTAGTAAGCTTCTAAAGCTTTTAATAGTTCGTTAAAAGTTTTATAAACCCATCCAATATTTAATAAAACTACTGCTTCGTTTTGCTTATTAGAAATTTCTTTCCACAGGTTTATAGAATTTTTTAAAGAATTTAATGCTAATTCTTGTTGTTGCAAGCGAGCATAAGTTACACCAATATTATTATAAGCACTAGCAATACCAGCTTTATCTTTATGCTTTTTATAAATTTCTAATGCTTGTTCGTATAAATTTAAAGCAGTATTCAAATCCGAACTATCTTTACCTTGCATTAATAATTGCTCTGCATCCTTAGTAGAAGAAGTTTGAGAGCTTTCTGCATCTTCCATAATTTAACTGCCTTTAAAAATATTTTTAAGTAATTCTATAATTGATGTAGGAACTACAACAATAAGTTTTGTTGCCACAATAATCGATATGTAGAGACGTTGCAGTGCAACGTCTCTTTGATATTATGCAGAATTTTTTTTGATATATGAAATCAGCAACGCCGTCAAATAGATTTTAGTTCTTCTATCACTAAATTCAGTTCCTTGACTCGCTGAGTATTACCCAAAGTTCTATAGCTATCTCGCGCTTGGTTAAACGATTTTATAGCTGCTTTCTCGTCACCAATTTCTACATATAACTCTCCCAAAGCTGTGGAAATCTGTGCTTGTTCTGGGATATCTTGTGCTGCGATCGCTAGTTTAACACCCTGAAGATAGTTAATTTCCGCTTCCACATAAACACCTGTTTCCGAGTAAAGTTCACCGAGTTTTTTATATAAAGCAGCTTCTTTAATACCACTAGCTATTATTTTTTCCAGTGTATCAATTGCCTCAGCTTTCAATCCAAATCCACTGTAAATGTAAGCAGTTGCTAACGCTTTATTCTTATCTGTAAGTTGTTGATTATCTAGTATTGCTTTAACAATCCCTACTTCTGGTGTTGGCAATAATCTGAACCCTTGCTGAGATGCTTCTTCATCTTGGGATGATTTGCCATTATCAGCTGTGATAATTAGCAAATATTCCACACCTGGTTCTAGTTTAGGTTCTCCAACATATATAGTCTCATTTTGCTCGGTTGTAGTTTGCCAAATTGTTTTGTCACCCTTAACCAAGCTAGCTGTGTACTGTTTAACCCCAAGGGGAGAATTCCAACGCAGCTTTGGTTTATTACTTAAAAGTAAAGTATGGCGGGGACTAATCAAATAAGGGATATTTGCTAAACTGGGGTCACGCGGATCGCCAGTCCTAGCACGTCTGCATGTGCTACTTTGGGCAAGTATTATCTGAGGTCGCTCAAAGCCAAATACTGTGTGAATATTAGGTAGTGCTGTTAACATTACCAAAAATAATAAAATACCTGCAAACCAAACAAAAGTTTTGGTAATTATGCTTTTTTGTTTCCATTTTTTTAGTAGTTCTTGCAACTTCATCACTCAATTCCAGTATTTTTAGATTTTGTATTCTGTTGTAAAGTAGCTAAAATTTTTTGCGCTTTATTTTTCCATTCATATTCTTCTGGAGTTTTTGGTTGCAAATTAAGGCATTTATGTAAATCAGGTAGTGCTTGCTGTTTTAATTGTTGTAATTCTAGAAGCTGGACATTTAAACAGTAGGCGGAAGGGCGCATAGATGGTATGGTCATTGCCTTTTTAAGATAGGTTTGTGCCTCTTCGTAGCGTCCTAATTCCATGTTTGCCCAGCCTAAGTTTTTCAGTATGGCATATTTAGTTTTATCTTCAGAGGCAGAAGGAAGTTGTTTTTCTAGTAATGATACTGCTTTTAGTGATTGTTTCTGTAGAATATATAATCGTGCTAAATTGTTATATGCATCTACCCAGCCCTGTTTTATAGCTCTTTTGTATGCCGCTTCTGCTTGATTGAAATTATTTTGGTCTTCGTAAAGTAAACCCAAATTGTAACTAGGTTCTGGCATTTTTGGGTCAAAAATTAACGCTAAACGATAATACAATTCGGCATTTACCAAATTTTTACTATCAAATCCCCATTCGTTTAGTTCAAAAGCTATATCAGGGGCAGATTTCCACAAATTAAAACCTGTAAATAATAACAAACTGGTTATTATCCATTGCAATCTACGTTGAAGAGGTTTCTTCTTGGTGATTTTGTGCTTTGTGCCTAAATGACTCAAGCCTGGTATTGTAGCAACAAGCTTCGAGAAAAGTGTATTTTGTGTACTTTTTCCTAAGTACTCTAAAATTTCTTGGCAGTTTTGCGATCGCTGTCCGGGGAAAGGAGCTATTAATTTATCTATCAAGTCTGCAAATTCAGGTGAAACTTGTGTTGCATAATCGCGCCATAATAATTCACCAGTTTGGGGATTTTTGTGAAAATCGAGCGGTGATTTTCCTGTAAGTAAATATACAAAGCTGCGTCCCAGCGCGAAAAAATCAGACTGTGGTACAGCGTGTCCCTCTGCTTGTTCTGCTGGCGTGTAACCTGGAGAAATCAGGACAGTACCAGTTTCGTGACCTTTTTGTTTTTGGAGGTAACTTTCAGTTACTTCCCGCACCGCACCAAAATCAATCAGCACCAGTTGTCCATCAGGTTTGAGCATGATGTTAGAAGGTTTGATATCACGATGGAAATACTGATGTTGATGCAATTCATTGAGAATTTCTACCAGTTGGATTAACCACTCCTGGGCTTTTTGTGTGGTGATGGGTTGATTACTTTGTGCTTTTAACCACTCTTGCAAGTTAGAACCGGGAATTTTCTCCATCACCAGACAGTGCAACGGTTCACCGCCTTCAGATAAAGTAAAATACCCATCTGGTTCTACACGGGGAATCCCAGGATGCTGAAGCCGACTTAACAGTTCTGCTTCTCGTTTAAATAAAGCGATCGCTTTCTGCTTTATAATCGGACTTTGGAAACGCTCTAACTTCAAAACCTTTAATACTTTGGCAACACCGCCATCATCCACTTCAAAAACCTGACCGAAACCACCGCCACCAATTTGACAGATAACTCGGTAACGACCTTGAAGTACTACTCCTGGACGAATCATGGCAGATGTAATCATTGCTTATTTACTCTAATAGCAGAAGTAAATTATGTTCTGCGTAACCCATAACTGGGGAGATATTTTCACGTACCTGTGCAAGCAAGTTTTGTAGATGCACTTCCATCACTTTAGTTCCCATGACTAGGTACAGACGTTCTTTAATCCGTGTGAGTATGAGACGTACTTGTTCTGCTTGGATTTTGTCAGATTCTTGCTGAACTAAGGCGTGGCTTTTAAGTAACCTAAGTTTTTCAACAGAGTTAGTTGCTATTGCTTCATGGATTTCCTGAAAAATTTCTTCTATAAATATACTTGTAACATACTTCATTACAACAGGCTGTAAAGCGAACAAGATGGTAGTATTAGGTGATGCTTGCTCTTTTTCGATCAGCGCCCTTCGTCCTAAAGATTCTAAGACTGGCAACAGTTCCGAACTCGATACCCCAATTCCTAAGTTCCCTTTTAATTGAGCAAGTGAAAGTGGTTGACGTGCAACTGCTAACCAGTACATGATTGCTTTTTCTAAATTAGATAAACGTTCAAAATGTTGATCGAGAAGATTAGCAAAAATATCTCCAATTACTAGAGAACTTTGTCCCATAAATTCAGAAACATTCCCATTAAATAAATCTTTAATTGTGGTAGCAATAATTTTTAATGCAGCAGGATGACCCCGGTATAGTTGAATTAGTTCATCTAAACCATTTTCTGTGCCAGCAAAGCCTTTTGTAACTAAAAGCTGTTTGCCATAGGTTGATTTTAAGCCCTTGATTTGTAACTCACGGACAGGTAAAGATTCCCCCGCTAGAGTTGCTATTTCTATGGGTTTTTCTCGACTTAGTAGCAACAAACTGCTTTGGTGGTGTTCCTGTCCCACTCGTTTGAGCAATTCACCATAAAGTTCATAGCCCTGACGATAATAACCAGCTATATCTGCATCTCGGAGAATTGTCTCCCAATCATCAAGTATCAGCAAACAGCGATGAGTTCGTAACGTTTGCAATAAGTGAGATAGTTGAGCATCTATTGTTGCTGGTATCTCTGTTTCTGGTTCACTCTCGATAAATTCGTTGATATCAGTTAGTGCTGTTAATAGAGGTGGTGCATGGCGGAGACTGCGCCAAATCAAATATTCAAATTCACCTTGAATTTGCTCTGCCAATTTAGCAGCAAGGCTCGTTTTACCAATACCTCCCATACCCAATAATGCCACTAATCGACAGCCATCTTGAACTATCCATTGGCTAAGGACATCTAGTTCATCAACACGACCAAAGAATACAGATACATCCATAAATTCAGACAAATTTGTATGCTTTGGAATTTGTAAATTGCTGGATTTTAAATTAGTTTTTTTTGTGTCTTCTTCTGGGATTTTCACATTTTGTTTATAGCGTCGTAATACTGCTCTAAAATTACTTTTGGTCACTTTTTCACCAAAAGCATTTGTGAGCGATCGCCACAATTGAAATCCAACATATTTAATGTATTCCGGCTGATAATCTAAATCTTCTGCAATTTGCTCGTAAGTTCGTCCTTCCCATATTTTGGGAAACATATCTTCCTGAACATTACTTAAAGATTCTGGTTTCAGCGCAGCTTCTATAATTTCTATAGCTTCGTTAATCGTCAGAAATGCGTCTTCAGAATTCATGTTTATAAATACATCTTTAGTAATAACTAACTTTTTATAACTTTGGAAATTTGATTACAAAAAATTATAACTTGAAACATTATAACTTTGTATAAATTTTTATCACCGGCAATTCAAAAATACTTCCGTATCTTGAATACATGAGTTGAATTCAGGGAAATAACCCAATGAAAAAAATTACAGTTTCTACTTTGAGTGCATTGCTGATGACTTCTTCAGCCCTGTATTTCTCATTACCATCATTAGCTAACACCACGTCAAGTTTTCCTCATTCTTTAAAAACACCAACAGTTAGCCAAAAACTAATCATTAGTGTTGCACCCAATTGGAAAGATAAGTTTCCCAAAGTAAAAAATGCCATGATTGCTGAGTTGGAAGGGCATCTCCAAAAATTGGCTCGTGGTAACCGAGGAAAAGCTTCTGTTGATGTCCTAGAAGTGCGTGGAGCCAAATTATATATAAAGGCAACAATCAGACATCATCATGTTTGGAAAAAGCCTTGGCCTGCGAGTGGATATGTAACTGTCTATAGTCTCACAAATACAATTGAAACCTCATTCGATCCACTCAATCCAACTGCAACTCTTGACAAAACCCGCCTTTGCTTTAATTTAGCTCCACAAATTGGTGGTGGAAAAGTTTGTGTTTCCGCAGGTGACATTGTGAGCATTGTTGCATTGCTTTAATAGTCAAACTGTAGATTAAGTCATCAAAAATTTCATCTACAGTAGCTAAATTCAGAAACTAGAACGGAAACAGAAAAACTTTATCTTGCATAGTAGTCTGCCAACCCAAAAATGCGCTTCTTTCGGGCTGGGGAAAGGGGAAAGGGAAAAGGGAAAAGGGTCAGGACTTACGCAACTGGCACAGGCGATCGCTAAATCATAGTATTTGTGTACTATTACAAGTACTGCAACTAGCACG
>NZ_JACKZU010000399.1:0-7286 GCF_014222165.1 Nostoc sp. 2RC | reverse complement strand
CTCCCCATTTCATTGACAATTAGTTGAAGTTAACCCAAAACCATAGGGAGTAGGATTAGGTACTTGGCTGGCGAGAACTACGATTCCTTGGGGGTTAACATACCAACCTCTGGCTGGAGGTGGCAGTTGAGATGTATTATTCACCTTTGTGGTAGTACTAATATCACTAGGTTCAAAACTAATTAAAGCTCCACTACTTAGCTGTTCGCTCGGTCGGGGTGGTAATCCTCCGCGTCCGGTGATGGTAAATTCGCTTCTATTTTGGTTTGCTGTCCCTCGACAAGCTTGAGCTACTACTTCTTCTGGTTTGGCCACTTCTTGCGGTACATCGATAATTTCAAAATTATTTTCCGCCTCTGGTGTAATGATGCTGATTTGTCCGGCGACTCCCAGCTGGGAACTAGCAGTAATCTCACAAGTTGGACAAACGAAGAATCCTCTGGTATTAATACTGATATTTCCTCCCATCCCCTGAAAAGCGTCGGCGGTAATCTTACTACCTTCTAACAGTGTTACAAAGTTGGCTGGACTAAAGCCAGCAATGTTAATATTGCCTCCGTTACCACTTCCACCGGCGGTGGCGGGTATTTTACTGTTATGACGCATCAATAAGGCATTTGTTTGCAGAGATATGTTACCACCTTCCCCTGATGTGGTGGCGGCAGATAACAAGGAGCGATCGTCGAGTGTCAACTGACTCGCTTCAATTGTCAATCTTCCACCTGCTCCGGTACCAAAATTGTCGCTAGATATCTGACTATTACCGAACACCTGTAAGGAATTCTTGACTCGTAAATCAATGTTGCCACCTTGACCGCCTTTGGTAGCAGCTGTGATTCCCCCTTGATTCTCCAGCAAAATAGAGCCAGCATTCACCTGCAACGTCCCTGCATCCCCTGTACCATCGTTCCTCGCCGTCACCTGTGCCCCATCTTTAACAATCAATCGTCCCGTATTAATTATCACATCTCCAGAATATCCACTGGGTACTGGTGGCACTCTTAATAGTTGTTGCAAAAGCGGATCGACTATGTTCCCTGAGGAGATAATCAAACTAGGATTTACCGAGCCGGGGACTTTGCCACTTACCTCTACACTGTCTTGAGCGTTAATGGTGACGCTACCAGCAGGGCCGCTGGCTAAGGTGGAAGCATCTACTCTACCACCGTCTTTGATGACCAAACGTTGAGTATTAATGGTTACGCTACCAGCTTTTCCAGGGCCGCCAGTACCAGCAGTTATTTGGCTGGGAGTGAAAACAAAGGGTGTTACACCGAGCAATTCTACTAGCTTTGAGGCATTGACAGTGACATTTCCTCCAGAGCCAGTACCAGCAGTTACAGAGGCAATATTTCCTCCAGAAAGAGCAGTTAATTGCTGAGTTGTCACTGTCAGAGTTCCAGCATTGCCAGGGCCAAAAGTTCCCGCCGTAATATTACTGAAGCGAGTGGGGTTAAATGGTGAAAATCCCGACACTTCCAAATAATTATCGGTTTTAATATCAATATTTCCACCAGCAGCAGGTGTGTAAGTAGCGGCAGATATGGCCGCCCCATCTTGAAGGACTAAACGGGGAGTATTAACGCTAATATCTCCACTCTTGCCACCACCGATGGTTTCTGTAAATAAGTTGCTGGAAATCTGCCCATCTGTTGTGGTACTTACTAATGATAAGGATTCAGAGGCATTGACGTTAATCCCTGTTGCTGATTCTGTTCCTTGGGTTTGAATTAATACCACCGAGCCATCGCGGATGGAAATGTTTCGCCCCTGCAACTGAATCGAGCCGCTACCAGGGCCGCTGGTATCTGCTAATGCCTTTTGAGATAAAGCAATGTCTTGAAAGCTTGTCACCCCTTGATAACCTAAATTCCAGCCTTGAGGACTGGGATTGAGACTGACTAAACCTCCTGCCACACTACCTAAATCAATGCGCCCGCCTTCGGCTGTGAGGGTTCCCCCCTCTGAAATAATTCCTCCTCCCACCAACGCCAGGGTATTACCTGGCTGCACCTTTAGTCCCTCGGTGTTTCCCCTAGTGAAGGGTGAAAAGATCGGACTTTGCAGCGTAATGTTATGCCCTTGACCTTGGAGGCGAATCGCTTGCGGATTTTGCCCAAATTGCAAACCTATCGGCACACTAATGGTTAATCGGGGGGAAGTTGCATCAGTAGCACTAAATTCTGAACCATCAGCAAATTTCAGACTTTCTGCTGTACTGGCCAAAAATGAGCCGCCAATATTGAGTTGAGCTTTAGTACCGAAGTTAATACCGTTGGGATTTATCAGTATGAAATTCGCACCGTAGTTTTCCCTAATTAAGCCATCAATATTGGAAATTGAACCACCTGTAACTCGGCTAATGATGTTATTAATATTAGTGAAAGCTGCGGTGTTGTTGAAAAAAGCCTCGCCACCAGTGGGGACAGAAAATTCTCGAAAGCTGTGAAAGAGATTGTTACCGACTTGTGTTCCGCCTGTAATGATAAAATCCAGCCCTGGGGTCGTCCCTGGTGAAACCACAGTTTGTCCATCACCAAGTGTGTTATCTGAGGAAATTTGTGCTAAAACGGGAAAACCAGTAATTAGACAAGAGATATAAACAGCACTAGCAATTAAAATTTTTTGAGAAAAAAATTGTTTCATTTTACACGAGTGAAATTACTCAATAAAAAATTAATTAAATGTGTTTTTTTAGTGCATTTTAAGTACATTTAACCAAAAATGATATTATTGAGTTTAATATTTAAGCCTAAATTTTGGTCAAGAAAGGTCTTTAAGTAATATGAACAACAGGCAGTCTTGGGCAACTATGGCTACAGCCCCAATATTAGCTATGGGTGTTATGTTAGCAGTATCTGTGCCCAGTAGAGCTAGTAGCGTACAAGTCAGCTGCAAGACTGACACCACTACACCAAAAGTGATTGTGAGTTTGGTGAAAGACGGAAGTACCCAAAGTTACACTATATTAAATTTTCTGCCGAAATATTTCTCTGCGATGAATGGTGTGCAAAATTGCCAGAACACAGCTAAAAGTTTACAAAATATATACGAAACTGGTGATTCTGAATATTTAACGGGCGATCGCCTGAACGATCAATCTGTTGTGTGTGCAGTAGAACGCAGAGGTATCGGTTGCAATCATTACAATGCTAAAGTTTTATTTACTCTCAAACCAGTTGATAACCCCTCTCAAGCTTTATACGAAATGCTGGGTAGCGATTTTAAGCAAGCAAAGCCTTCCAACACCAGGACTCTTAGCCGTACTTACACGAATACCAAACCTTTTTGGTGGCCATTTTAATAAGTATTAAATGTCACTGTTCATGTTTGAATGTTGACTGTTAACCGTCAACTAAAGGCTTTTGGACTTGATATGCAATGGTGTGGCGAGTCTCCTAAATTGAGGAGATGAGCAGCGTGTAGTAAGTAAATGATAGAAAATTTAAATCAATCATATTCAATCTTATTAAAACTATCGATACAAAATTATCAAAATCCGATTTGGTTCAAGAATACTTGTAGACACTTTTAACAAAGAACAGGAAATGGGTAACAGGTAAAGTTATTGTTATTTTTGTTATAAAAATTAAGTAAATTAAGTATATATCTATATCGTCGTCAGTCGTACTATAAAATACAAACACAACTAATCGTCTAAGTAAGTCAGTGAAAATAAACAAAACTACACTTGAAACCTTTGCCAAGAACAAAGGACAAAGTGGAAAGTCTCTGGCGTTGATGAAAGAGCCACCAGACCCCAGTTCAAGAGCGGTTCAAGTTTAGTTTTGTTTATTTGCACCGACTTACTTAGGAGTATTAACAAAAAATAGTCAAAATTATTACATGAACAAGAAAATTGACCTTTGATAACTCAAAAAAATAAGTTCTTTTGCTACCTTCATAACTAAATATCTTTTTTTTCGATTATGAGGCCACTTGGTAAAGTTTTACAACAGGCTGACTTGGTTTCATCTGAGCAGATAGAAATTGCTCTCAAAGAGCAGGCCAAAGTTAATGGCTTGAAGCTTGGTGAAATTCTAGTTTTGCATGGATGGCTTAAACAAGAAACGGCTGATTTTTTCTCTGACAAGTGGCCAGTATTATTGGAGCAAAAACCAAAACAGCCTTTGGGTAAATATTTTCAAGAAGCTGGACTATTAAATGAACAGCAAATCAGAACTATCCTTGCTGAACAAGCAAACAAAAAACTTCGCTTTGGAGAATTAGCAGTACTGAAGGGTTGGTTGAAACCAACTACTGTGAATTTTTTTCTAGAGAATTTGGCTTTAGAATCCCAACTCCAGGAAGAAGAAATTTCAAATAATCAAAACTCAACCCACATAGAACAATCACATTTAAAAATCGTAGTGCCACAGCCAAACAATTTACAAATAAACCCCATTGAAAATTCAGCTTTTGCTATTAATTCGGCAGAGGAAGAATCATCAACATTAACAGTGTTTAGTCCTGGTAGTCTAGAATTATTCAAACAATTACAAGAAAAAGCTAGTTATCCGGAAGCTTTGCTGACAGAAGTCCAATTTTGGACAGATGGGGAACCGAATTTAACAGAAAAACTTTGCCAATTGCTGGTGGAATGGCCAGATAATATTGCCGCCGGAGCAGAAGCGGTAATAGTGCAACAAATCGTATATAGAAATTTTACTAATAATTGGGAAACTCAAATTACTGCTGAGTATTTACAAGGTATACATGAAAGTACGATCTGTAATCAGCAATGCGATTCCTTATCTTTGTTGAAGCTGTATCGAAAAATTTGGCAAGAAGGCGAATTACCAATGAACAACAGTCCAGAAGAGGCAGAACTGTTGCGTATAGGGTTGATAGTTCAACAACAAGACAAACTAAAAGTTGCCAACCGCATTTATCAAGCAGTTTTTAATTGTAATTGGATAAACCGCGAATTAGAAAAAATTCTGTATAATTCATCATCAAAAACAGCTATTTCTCCAAATACGAATTGGAATATCAGCAATACTATTACTAAGCCAAAATCTAGTTTAAATAAAAGGTTTTTGGCATTACTAGGAATAGCTGGTTTAATGGTGTGTGGTTCTGGTTTGATTATTTTTGGCTTGAGTGTATTTAGATGGTTGCAAGTAGAAAAGATTTTCAAAGAAGGTAATGGTTTCTTACAGCAAGGACAATATCAACAAGCCATCGCCAAATATAACAACCTTCTGAAGTTTGATAGCAATTACTACCAATCTTGGACGAACCGAGGCTATGCACTAGCTGGACTCAAAGACTACGACCAGATGCTAGAATCATGCACCACAGCAACTATTATTAATCCAGAAGCTGTTTATGCGTGGAATTGCAAAGGAGAAGCACTATTTAACCTCAAACAATATAATCAAGCACTGTCAGCTTTTGATAAAGCCATTCAACTCAACTCGAAAGATCCTGTGTTCTGGATTAACAAAACAGAAGCTTTACTAGCAATCAACCAACCTGATACAGCACTTGTTAGTATTAATCAAGCAATTGAGATTTTAAAAGAAATTGCAGAACTTCAACATAAAAATACAGATGCTAAAGAATTAGCCATTGCTTTTAGCTATCAAGGTAAGGTATTATTCCGAAAACAAGAATACGAAGGTTCTCTAAAAGCCTATGAACAGGCATTAAAATACAATCCTCAATACTTTGTAGCTTTACGGGGTAAAGGGATGGTGCTACAAGCTCTAAAGCGAGACGATCGCGCCATCGCGCAATTTTATTTTCTTCTAGATCATCACAAATTAAGTGATGGTCAAAAAGCCGAAGTCTGGTATTATTTAGGATTGAGCCTTTGTAGATTCCAGCAAACCGAAAAAGCGATCGCTGCCTTTGATGAAGCTTTGAAGCTCAAACCCAATTACCAACTTCCACAACAAGCCAAAGATATTTGCCCAAAATAAATGGTTTAATTCGTAATTAAATCGATACTTTAGGTAGAAGTTTAATACTAATTAATCATAAATTCACTGAAATTAGCGCCCATATTTTTGGCTATTTCAGTAGATATGTTATGCATATTTGTGTTGATATAATTTTGTTTTTCATGCCGACGATTTAATTTTATATAGCCCTCAAAATGAGCAAAACAACAATTATGAATACCAAAAAATAATTAGCTTTGCAAGATTGCTAAAACTATCTATTTAGTAAAAAAGACTAACGATAATCACTATGAAAAAACATATTTTATCCGCAGGATTGATATTATCATCTTCTTTTGTATTCTCACTCAAAGCATCAGCCGCTAATTTCAGTCAAATTTACGCTTTTGGTGACAGCTTAGTTGATACTGGCAATGCTTACAATTTTATTAAAGCGGCTACAGGAGACGAATTTCCTCCCAGTCCACCGTATTTTCAGGGACGCTTTACCAATGGCCCGGTTTGGGTAGAAGGTTTATCTTCCAGTTTGGGAATAACACTAACTAACTTTGCCTTTGGTGGTGCTACTACAGGTACTTTGAACACCATTGATGGAAATTTACCTGGATTAGTTCAACAGATAGCAAGCTTTACTACAACAAATTCTCAAGCCGACAGCGAAGCACTATATGTCATCTGGGCTGGTGCAAATGATTACCGTAGTGGCATCACAAACCCTGCTGAACCAGTTAATAATTTAATAAATGCAGTAAAATCGCTTGCTAGTGTTGGTGCTGAAAATTTTCTTGTAGTAAATTTACCTAATTTAGGTGCGCTTCCTAGCATTAATAACAATCCAACACTTTCCGCTGGACTAACTGCTTTGACTAACGCCCATAACTCCGGCTTGAGTGCGGGTGTCAACACTTTGAACCAGCAAGAAGATCTTCATATCACCCTTTTTGATGCTAATGCCTTATTGAACAGAGGTCTTGCATCACCGCAAGAATTCGGTCTAACAAATGTTACTGATGCTTGCTTGACAATAACCAGCCCAACAAGTTTTACCACCTGTCCCGACCCCGATCGATATTTATTCTGGGATCAGTTGCATCCCACAGCATATACTAACAGTATTTTAGCAGGAGCCGCATTAGTAGCAGTTCCAGAATCTTCCCCAGCTTTAGGGATTTTAGCACTGGGGGCTTTAGGGACAATAGGAGTGCTGAAGCGTCAACGTATGTATAGGAAAACTCGAAGAGATAAATTATCTTTGTTGAAGTTGATGAGTGATGAGTGATGAGTGATGAGTGATGAGTGATGAGTGATGAGTGATGAGTGATGAGTGATGACGGGAAAAGCAGGATTTATTCTCCTTGTCTCCCCCATCTCCCCATC
>NZ_JACKZU010000398.1:0-7287 GCF_014222165.1 Nostoc sp. 2RC | reverse complement strand
GTTATGGCTGTTGTAATTCAACGACTTCCGCCACATACTCTTCTTGGGCTAAAGCCAAAGTTTGATTTTCAAGTTAGAAGGAATACTGTTTTTTGCCCTCTGCCCGTGACCGAAGGGAACAAGGGTTTAAGACCCCCACCACAATCTCTGATTTGGTGGCCTCAATTAAGGAGGGGTCTGAATCCCCTTCTTAATTGTCCCTTCTGCCCTCTGCCTCCTGCCTTCTGCCTTCTTCAATGATTATTCAGCATTTTCAGTGCTGCTAGTTGTGCTTGAGCTTTGTGCAGAGATTCATACCATTCTTTTTCAGGATCGCTGTCTGCAACAATTCCGGCACCTACTTGTCCCCAAACAATGTTGAGTGGGGGATGGGGAGATGTAGCTTTAGCTTCTTTTTGGGAGACGCTAGCGCCAACCCGCAGGGTGGGAGATGAGGAAGTAATTTCTTCGCGTACTCCCCTGACCACGCCACCTTCATTCATGGGTGCTAGTAGCAGGGTGCGGATTAAGATATTTAAGTCTAAATTACCAC
Organism: Nostoc sp. 2RC; assembly: GCF_014222165.1. Classification (NCBI taxonomy): domain Bacteria; kingdom Bacillati; phylum Cyanobacteriota; class Cyanophyceae; order Nostocales; family Nostocaceae; genus Nostoc; species Nostoc sp. 2RC. The sequence continues at coordinate 6,755 of NZ_JACKZU010000398.1, read as the reverse complement.
GCCAATCTAAATAGCCACAGGAACCGTAGAATAAGCTGCGCCGCACTGGTTCTAGTTCTTCGATAATTTCCATGCACCGGATTTTGGGACAGCCTGTAATTGTGCCACCTGGGAAAGTAGCGCGAATTAAATCAATGGTGGTGCGATCGCTTTTTAAAGTACCTTGGATGTTGCTCACAAGGTGCATCACATGGCTATATCGCTCAATTGTCAGCAATTCGTCTACAACAACACTTCCCCATTCACACACTCGCCCTAAATCGTTGCGTTCTAAGTCCACAAGCATGATGTGTTCTGCACGTTCTTTGCTGTTGCTAAGTAAATCTTGTGCCAGTTGCATATCTTGTTCTGGAGTTATACCACGCGATCGCGTGCCGGCGATGGGTCTGGTTTGTGCTTGTCGATTTTGCAACAATACCAACCGTTCCGGGGAACAACTCATTACTTCTCCCCAAGGCGTTTGCCAATAGCTGGCAAAAGGTGAAGGATTGATTTTTTGTAAGGCTTGGTAAATTTCCCACCCAGAAGCGGCTGTGGATGCTTGAAACCGTAAGGAAAGATTTGTCTGAAAAATATCTCCAGCTTGAATATATTTTTTCGCCTGATTGACAGAGGTTTCATAATCTGATTGACATGTCAAGAAAAGAGGCGGCAAAGCAGAAAGCAGCGAGCAGGGGGGAGGATTTTCTCCTTTGTTCCCTACCCCCTGCCCCTCTACTTCTTTCTCCAAGTTTTTCTGTAACTCATCGAGTCCATTGGGATGGCTGGCGGCTAACCAAAGAATTTGTTCGGCGTGGTCTAAAACTGCAAAACAATCTGGTTCATACCAAAAAGCTACGGGAAATGGCAGGGGATCAATTTTATTAGTCGGTAGCTGTTCAATTTCCCATGCGACATCGTAGCCTAGCCAACCCAACCAACCACCGTTAAAAGGAAGGTGGGATGGGGCATTGGGCATTGGGCATTGGGCATTGGGCAGAAGTGGGGGAGGGGAAAAATTCATCTCCCCTGCTCCCTCATCACCTTGCTGCAACAATTTTTCTAGGAGGGGGAAAACTTCCCCTAGTGCTGGCGTCCACATTTGGGGAACGCCATCGATTACACGGGGAGCGCCTGCACAGATAGAATATCGACTGAGTTGGGGATGTTCGATGGGGGTTGGGTAGGGACTTTCCAGTAAGGTAGCAATTCCTGTGGTGGTGCTGGGGCGAAACAAGGCAGCAAAAACTTCGGAACCTGTGCGCTTTTCTAAGGGTAGCGATCGCCAATACCAAGCCTTGGTCATACTATAATTAGAAGCTTTCTATTTTCAAGGGTGGCAAATTAGACTTTAGTTCCTACAGCTAGCCGTATTCCCCAGAATAAGATTAAAGTTGCAATAGCAACCCAGTCAAGAGCTTTTAATCGTAAGTCGTGCCACTGGACTCGATGCTCGTTGGGACTGGTAAAACCCCGCACCATCATTGCATTGGCCATTTGTTCGGCTCGTAGGAGAAGATTATCTAACAATCTCTCTGCCACTGTCATCCAAACCTTAAATGCTCCTTTTAATCCCAGCTTTTTCCAGTTGATTGCCCTTGTCATTACAGAACGAAATAAGTTTTGGACTTCTTCTAAAACTAAAGGTATAAAGCGCAAAGATAAAGTTAAAGTTAAAGTAATTTCTGTAACAGGCAACTTCAAACGCCGTAAGGGTTGCATTAAGCTTTCTATACCAGATGTGATTTCTTCTGGTGCGGTTGTCAGTAGATACAGATTGGTGCTGTAAATCACAGTAAATATAATCGAACTCAGACTAATTCCCAAATCCAAAGAACGGCGAGTCACTCTGACGGGGCCTTTATGAAATAGTACGTAGCTGTATTTTTGCCCATTACTTGTTTCTTCTGGAGCTACATTATTGGAATTTGCTGGCTGAGTTAATATTTGTTCATTTGCTGGTAGGCGTGGCTGATAATTTATACCCATTGCATCTGGACTGATGGCTGCGATGGCTAAGACGAAAAATGATAGCATCAACAGCCAACCCATTTGTTGCCGCCATACTCGTCGGGGAATTTTTGCAAATAAGGTCGTAATAATCAACATTACCACCAACAGTACCCGCCAAAAGTTGTTGGCTAAGACATAGCTGGTTAAAAAACTCATCAACCAGGCAAACTTGACTCGCGGATCGATTTTATGCAACCAAGTTTGGGGTTGTTCTAAATAAAGTCCAAGTGGTAGCGATCGCAGTAAATCCATGTTTTGATTTTAGATTTTAGATTTTGGATTTTGGATTATGACGGTGGTTGTGATTCTCTAATGTTTTGGACTTTAACCTAATTTGCCCGAATCTAAAATCTAAAATCAAAAATCCAAAATTCTAGACGCGTGTTGCTCGATTAACACTACCACTTTCAACATCACGAACTTTTTTACTCCGCCAGAGTAAACGAATGGGGCTACCTTTAAATCCTAGCTGTTGCCGGAATTGTCGCTCAATGTAACGACGATAGTTGTCGTTAAAGCGTTTGGCGTCGTTGACAAATAAGGCGATGGTTGGCGGTTGGGTACTCACTTGTGTACCATAATAAATTTTGCCCTGACGGCCACTGCGCGATGCTGGTGGTGAATGCCAACTTACTGCATCTGTTAAAACTTCATTAATCACTGATGTGCTAACGCGGCGTTTGTGTGATTCCGCCGCTATGTTCGCTATGTCTAAAATCTTTTCTATCCGTTGTCCTGTTAAAGCACTAACAAAGATTGTTTCCGCCCATTCAGTGAAATGTAACCGTGCTTGCAAACTTTTTTCGTAGTCGTAGATTGTGTAAGAGTCTTTTTCCACAACATCCCACTTATTAACTACGATGATGCAAGCTCTACCTTCGTCAATAATCCGCCCAGCTAATTTTTGGTCTTGCTCTGTAACTCCATCCACAGCATCTAGTACTAATAAAACCACGTCAGCGCGGCGAATTGCTTTGAAAGCGCGGTTTATGCTAAAAAATTCTGTGCCGTATTCTATTTGTTTCTTTTTGCGAATACCGGCGGTGTCAATCAAGCGATAGGTTTGCCCGTTTCGTTCCACAACAGTATCAATCGCATCGCGGGTTGTACCAGAAATGGGGCTGACAATTGCTCTTTCTTCACCAACAAAAGCATTGAGTAAACTAGATTTGCCGACGTTTGGGCGTCCGACAATTGCAATTTTGATTTCGTTATTTTCTGGGATTTCTCCCACAACAGGAATGTGATTAATTAACTCATCGAGTAACTCTCCAGTGCCACTTCCATGAATGGCTGAGATGGGATAAGGTTCCCCCAATCCCAATTCCCAGAATTCAGCCGCTTGGATTAAGCCTTGTTCTGGAGATTCGCATTTATTGACAGCTAGTAGCACTGGTACAGGTTGTTGGCGCAACCAAGTAGCGATTTCTTGGTCTGCGGATGTGGGGCCTGTTTGACCATCGACAACAAAAATAGCAGCACTGGCTTCTCTGAGTGCTGTCATTGCCTGTTGGCGAATCAGGGGTAAAAATTCCGTATCATCATTAAAAACTAAACCGCCGGTGTCTACCACCAAAAACTCACGATCGCGCCAGTAAGCATCCATGTAAGTGCGATCGCGTGTCACCCCTGGTTCATCATGGACAATCGCCGTTTGTTCCCCTGCGAGACGATTAACCAGGGTAGATTTGCCCACATTTGGGCGTCCGATAATAGCAACAATTGGCAGTCCCATAAAACCAGGGTAAGTGAGAAATGTAGTATATCACATAGTTTCATTATATTGAGCTAGAGGGGCAAGGGAAAAGGTTAATGGTTCGACAAGCTCACCAACCGGGAAAAGGAATCAATTTACTCTTTCCCCTTTTCCCCTTACCCCTTTCCCTTTTCCCATACCCTATGCCCCATGCCCTATTTAGCTAGTTAAAAAATAAAAAAAGGTAGGTGACCCTACCTCGAACCCAAAAAAAGCATTTTGTAACCAAATACCAGATCAAATATCACACAGCTTTTTGACAAATCCATTGCAATGCTATGACGAAGATGTGACACTTAATTTTCAGTGGATTTTGCAATTAATCCAAGTTGCAACCCAGGCGGATAAGTACCTTCTTGTTTGGTACGCTTAATTTCGGCATCTGCAATCCGCAAATTTAATTTTTGTGCTAATGCCCTGACAATATCTCCCCGGTCAATGACTCCAGCTACCGCACCAGCGGGAGAAAGGACGGTAATCCAAGGTAATTGCTGATTTTCTAGTTTGTTAATTACTTCAACTAAAGATGTAGACTCGCTAACATGGGGTATTTCTGTCAAAGGACGGGCGATGTTGTGTACAGTTTGGGTTTCCCATTGACTTCTTTCAATTAAACGCAAATTGTCAATGGAAACTAAACCCCGATAACGTCCATCAGAAGCAGCAAAATAAACTTGTAAAGGAGCTGTTTCCAATAGGTATAAATCGGCAAAGGAACGCAATGTCTGGTCAGCATCAACTACTCGATAGTCGCGGGTCATGGCATCGGCGGCCACGACCTTCAATAAGCTTTCTTGCAATGTGGTGACGTTGTCATAACTGTTAGCGTTGCGGACAGCAAACCAGCCCAACAGCGCAACCCATAAACCAAGTACTAATTCTCTGGTGAAGAAATCTATAACAAATCCAAAGGCGATGGCAGTGTAACCCAAAATTTGCCCGGTTCTTGCAGCCCAGTGTACGGCTTGGAAACGATTACCTGTTATTTGCCATAGTGCTGCTTTTAACACTTGTCCTCCATCTAGAGGTAAACCGGGAATCATGTTAAATAGTGCCAGCACTAGGTTAATTCTTGCCAAATCTCCCACCATCATGCTGACTGCACTGGTATCAGGTAAAACAGTAGCTACTAAACGTAGTAAAAAAAATAGTATGACACTCACCGCAGGGCCAGCGATCGCTACTTGAAAGGCTTGTGCTGGAGTTTTAGATTCTTCTTCAATGGCAGCGATGCCACCAAACAAAAACAGAGTAATAGAGTTAACTTTAATCCCTTGCGATCGAGCTACTAAGCTGTGACCCAACTCATGTAACAACACCGAAGCAAATAGCAGCAGTGCCATCACGATTCCTGCACTCCAAGCTATAACATTCCCCAATTCTTGGTAAGCCACCCCAAAGTTCAGAGTTGCCAACCCTAAAATTACAAACCACAGCGGGTCTAAAAACAGAGGAATTCCAAATAAAGACCCTATTTTCCAATTTGTTTGCATTACATTGTCCTAAAACTAGATATTTTCAATAGCTCCTACACCGCGATTTTTCGTAAATTTTGGTAAGTATATCTTCCTGGGCATTATTCACGTTGATGCTCAGTTATCAAAAGCTCTAATTTCTAGAATAGACAATTAATGCCTGTGAGCAAAAGTGGGGAGTGGGTAGTGGAAAGATGAGGGAGACAAGGGAAGAAAGACAAGGAGAGAAGTCACCACCCCAAGCTTCCGGCGATAGCGCAGCTTTAGCAAGCTTGCGAGGGTTGGCTTATCTTCTTTAAGAAACGCCAAAAGCGAACGACGAACAGAACTTAACAAAGACAAGGTAGCAATCTTTCTCTCCGAAGTTCTGATGGTCGGAAACCTCTGCTCAGACTTCTCTCCTTGTCTACCCCTTCTCCCTCATCTCCTCATTCCCCCCTCTCCCTCATCTCCTCACCTCACTACTCCCACCACAACGGAGTTTGGTCAATGCAAAGTTAGAAGCAAGGCTTGTGTAATTTAAAACCTACAGACGGCCGATGTTAGTAAGTCCTAAAACAATACCAATGCCGATTACATGACCAAAAGCCATTGCACCAATGAATGTTGGAATACTAACCGGCAAAATAGGTAACTTGGGGCCTACTAAGGGTTTTTCAATCCTAGTACTGAGCAAAAGAACTAGTAGGCTACTAAGGCTGATGATGATTCCTACTGTGGGAGTCCAGACGGGTGTTGGAGGAACAGATGCTGCGGCTGCTAATAAAGTAGACGAAATCAAGCTTTTGTCTCCTAAATAGAAAGTTAATGTAGACCTACAAGATTATAAAGTTAGCAGGCGCAAAAGTTTTTGAGATAGTTTAGACTTTTCTGATGATTATTTGAAATTTGTGAAATTTTGATGCGCGTTAAGATTTGCGGTATTACTCAACCAGAGCAGTCCATAGCGATCGCCTCTCTTGGCGCAACTGCACTAGGATTTATTTGTGTGCCTAGTTCGCCTCGCTATGTTACTACGTCCCAAATTCAAGCAGCAGTGGCACAATTACCAGAAAATATAGATAAGATTGGTGTTTTTGCCAACGCCAGCATTGACGCAATCAAGCAAATAGTTATAGATTCTGGCTTAACTGGAGTTCAGTTACACGGTGATGAATCGCCAGAATTTTGTGACCAATTACGCGAAGCTTTGTCTAATATTGAAATCCTAAAAGCATTCAGAATTCGTACTCCCGAACAGCTTCAGACAACAGCTAATTACACAAATTACGTAGACACTTTATTATTCGATGCTTACCATCCCCAACAACTAGGTGGTACAGGCAAAACCTTAGATTGGAAAATGTTACAGCAATATAGTTCCAATCGCCCTTGGTTTTTAGCTGGGGGACTAACAACAGATAATATTATCCAAGCTTTGAGTCAGGTAAATCCCGGCGGCATTGACTTATCTAGTGGACTAGAACGCGCACCTGGAGATAAGGATTTAGCTAAGGTAGCACTTTTATTTGAGCGCTTAGGGAGAAGGGGAG
>NZ_JACKZU010000397.1:0-7313 GCF_014222165.1 Nostoc sp. 2RC | reverse complement strand
GATGAGGGAGTGAGGGAAAAATAACTACAGACTCTTGCCTATTGCCTGTTCCCTGTTCCCTTTCTTAGTAATGATTGCCAATTTTGCGGTGATGGACGGCGGTAAGTCCGTTGACTTTGGCGACTCGACCGGTTTGGACGGTGCTGTAAATTACCCAATGGTCGCCACAGTCCATGCGGCTGGTGATTTGACATTCGAGATAAGCTAAAGCTTCGGCTAAAATGGGGGATTCGTTGGTAGCAGCAGGATAGGTTTTGATGCCGGCAAAGCGGTCTGCGCCGGGAGGAAAACGCTTGAGGAAATGTTTCATTAATCCTTGATATCTGCCTTCTTCTAAAATATTGAGAACAAAGCGATCGCCAACGTGCATTAATGATTCTATTGCCCTATCTTTGGCTACGGCGATGGCTACACCTAAAGGATTCAAGCTTGCTTGCGTTACCCAAGAAGCCAACATTGCACTTTGAACTTCGCCTTTTTTGGCGGTGATAATATACAATCCTGTGCTAATCCTTCCTAAGGATTTCTCTAATTCATTATCAATGGATTTGATTTGTTTGATTGTGCGATCGCGGTTCAACCATTGACCCATATCTGTCCCGGCTTCATCACACAATTGTTCTATAACTTTGGTGGGAATTTCTTTTACTAAAATTGGGCTAAAGGCTTCTATTAATCCTAGTTCTTGAAACTTATTGCGTAAGGGAAAAACAGGTTCGTCTTCTCCTCCCCCAGACTCTAATAAACCAATGGCTTGTTTATTATGAGCCGCAGCTAAGATAGTCTTTAAAGCCGCTTGAGGAACATCTGATGATTGGGGAGGCATTCCAATCACTAAACCGGCGGCTTGGTCAACTAATTCTCTGACTTCTTGAGGTTCGCTGTTATTCAACGCTACTAATTCTACTGCTACACCAGTTTTGGCAATACCATGTGCGATCGCTCTTACTAAATACTCACTATACCCGTAATCTTCAACGTAAAATAAAGCCACTAATGTCTCTGTTTTGGCTTGTTCCGAACTCCAACTTTGATAACGTCCCAGCCATTCAGAAATATAATCTTTTAGTAAAGGCCCGTGTCCTGTAGCAACTGTTTTGATTTCTAATTTTTCAATTTTTTTTAAAGCCGCCAATACAGACCGAGCATTAGGAGCCATCAGGCAATCATAATAATATTGAAAATCATCTGCAATGATGTCAAAATTTTCATCATATGTATGGTCATCACAGTAATGCATTCCAAATACATCACAGGTGTAAAGAGTTCCTGTTTTGTGGTCATAGGTCAAAATAGTATCTGGCCAATGTAAATTAGGAGCCGAGATAAATTCTAATTGATGACCATTGCCTAAATCTAAAAATTCTCCACTTTTTACCAGCTTTGATTTAAAAGGCTGGTGAATCATATTTTCTAAAAATTGAATAGCTATCTTAGCACCAACAACAGTCACGTCCGGAGCTAATTGTAAAATATTTTTTACCAAGCCACTATGGTCTGGTTCGGTGTGGCTAATAATCAAGTAATCTATCTTTGTTGGGTCGATTAATCCTGTGAGTATCTCCAGATACAATTGCTCAAATTTGACATGAGAAGTATCAACTAAAGCTACTTTTTCTCCCTGAATTAAAAAAGAATTATAAGTCGTACCGTTGCGTAAACCAAACTCAACATCAAAACGCTCTCTATCCCAATCCAAACAACGAATAGCAGTTGTTTCGGGAGCAATTTCAACAGTTTCAATTGTTAAACGTCCGGTGTTGGAAATAACTTGATGAGGCTGTGTGAGTGCGACCATTGGATTACTCCTATCAAGAGATGAGCTAGAGCAAGTGTGCTTACTTCTTATATTTACTTGAAATGTTTGATTAGTAAAATGCCAATTTTTAAAGTTAACTATCAAAAAAAATTATTGTTCATTTCTATTCATTTACCATTGATTTATTCAATGGTTATCATTAACTTCTTAATCAAGAATGAGACTATTGAAAGAAAAATACGCTTGGGTTAGTAGTAAGAGTTTCCTAGCTTCCCTCAAAAGTGAGGCTTAATTTCTTCCTTTTTCAGGAAGCATCGCAAAAATCAAGCTTGAACCTAAGCGTATTACAAGGAGCAGTGAGAAATTTACAGCAGATTGCAAGTTATTGAACTACCAACCTCAATTTAGTAACTTGCTGCAAAAGTTGTTTGACTTCCTGATTCTGAATTCTGACTCCTGAATTCTGAGTTCTGAATTCTGAATTCTGAATTCTGAATTCTTCTTCAACATTACTTTTGTTCTGCTGGTAAAATTTTGTTTTGCAGCCAAGCCATTGCTTTATCCAGGAGTAAACCCACGATACCGATATAAACCAGAGCCAAAATAACTTCGCTCACGTTATTATTTTGATACGCATCCCAGATAAAGAAGCCAATTCCCACAATACCGGACATAACAATTTCTGCGGCGATAATCGCTAACCACGCTAAACCGATGGCAATTCTCAAACCTGTGAAAATATAAGGTAATGCCGCAGGAATCAAGATGTTAATGAAATATTCTTTGCGGCTAAGTTGTAGAACTTTGGCTACGTTATTGTAATCTTGGGGAATTTGAGTAACACCCACAGCAGTGTTAATTAAAATCGGCCAAATTGCAGTAATGAAAATAACGAATAATGCTGCTGGTTCGTTTTGTCGTAAAGCTGCTAGAGAAATGGGAACCCAAGCTAAAGGTGGTACAGTCCGCAATAATTGGAAGATGGGGTCTAAAGCTTTGGACATGGTTTTATTAACACCAATTAAAATCCCCAAGCCAATACCAACAACTGCCGCTAAAGTATAACTAATAGCAACTCGTTGCAGACTTGCTAAAATCTGCCAAAACAGACCTTTATCGATGCCACCCCGGTCATAAAATGGCCAAAAAATCAGTACCCAAGTGTCTTGTATAACCTGTATCGGCCCCGGTAATGTTGCACCAGGAGTCCAAGCGAATAATTGCCAGAGAATGAGAAAAATAATGATAGCAATGATTGGCGGTACAAGGTCAGGAAATTGCTTTTGCAAACGAGATATAAAACCATTATTAAATCTAGGGTTTGCAGGGCGTTTTTGTGCTAAGGTCATAATCTATCTACTCCTCAATTGAATTTGTCATTAGTCATTGGTTATTAGTCATTCTTACAAAGTTCTGATGGTCGGAAACCTCCGCTCAGACTTTGCGCTTGGTCATTGGTCATTAGTCGTTGGTGATTTTTTCCTCATCTCCAAAGCCCCATGCCCAATGCTCTATGCCCCATACCCAATCAAATATTTACCTTCTTGATTTTCAAACTCTTGAGATATTCCTCTGGTTTTTCGGGGTCGAATTTGACGCCATCAAAAAACTCTTCCACACCACGGGATGTATTTGTAGGAATGTCAGCAGTAGCAATACCAGCTTCTTTCGCTGCTTCTTTCCAAATATCTTCGCGGTTGACTTTATTAACTAGTTCTTTAGCTTTAGCAGCATTATTGGCAAGATAATCTTTGGGTAAAAATCCCCAACGGACGTTTTCCACAATGAACCATAAATCATGACTCTTGTAAGGATAAGAAACACTACCTTTTTCATCTTTCCAGTAGTAAGCTGCCATTGATTTATCATCAATTTTGCGACCGTCACCCATGTCATATTTCCCTTGGAATGGGTCTGCAAGAATTTCTGCTGAAGGTAAATTGAAATAATTGCGTGCTGCGAGAATTTGAGCCGCTTCTTTGCGGTTATCAAAATTATCTAACCATTGTTGGGCTTCCATAATGCCTTTTAAAATTGCTTTGGTTGCCTTGGGATTTTTATCAACCCAATCGGCTCTCATGGCAAGATATTCTTCAGGATGATTCTTCCAAATTTCTGCTGTTAATGCTGCTAGATAACCGATTTTGTCTTGAACAAGGCGATAAGGCCAGGGGTCACCTGTACTAAAGGCATCCATTGTTCCTGTTTTCATGTTGGCTACAGTTTGCGCTGCTGGTACTGTGAGCAATTTCACATCTGCATCTGGGTCTAAACCCCCTGCTGCTAACCAGTAGCGAATCCACAAATCTTGGTTGACGTGGGGAAAGGTGAAGGCGGCGGTGAAGGGTGTTGAAGATTTGAGTTCGGTGAAGAGTGATTTCGCGCTAGCCAGTTGTAAACTGATACCTTTGCCTTGGTGCTTGCTAGCGATCGCAATTCCATTTCCATGTGTGATTAATTGACATAATACATACATGGGAATTTTTTGATTGCCTTTGGTAATTAAACCTTCTGTAATTAAATGTGGCATTGGCATCTGCCATTGACCGCCATCAATACCACCACCCGCAGAACCAATTTCTACGTTATCTCTAGCCGCACCCCAAGAAGCTTGTTTAGAAAGCTCGACTTTAGTCATGCCATATTTAGCAAAAAAGCCTTTTTCTTGAGCAATAATTAAAGGAGCAGCTTCTACAATCGGAATATATCCTAATTTGACTGTAGTCGTTTCTGGCGTTTGTTCGGGACTAATATTAGCAACCGACTGAGCAGTTGGCTGTGCTTGCGTTCCTTCCCCAGTTAGATTTTCAGGGGGATTTCCCAAACAACCTTTGAGGAATACAGCACTGGCGGAGGCTCCAGCTGTCAAGATAAATTTGCGGCGAGAAATTCCATTAAAAAATTCCGTCATAATATCTCCTCGAATCTAAATTTTATTTTTATAGCCATGACAATTGCAGCAAGAAAGACATTAGAATTCTTGCAATTCAATGAGCGATAAAGCTATATTTTGCAAGGCAAATTTCACCATTTTTTCAATGGCTATTGCTATTGCCTCAAACAAAATTTCAGGAATTTATTGAATCTGCTCTGGTGGAATGCAGAAGTGTGATTCACTTGATTGAAATCAGTTTACAGCCTTTAAAGGCAAATTAGTTAACTATGAGTAGCTATTTATTAAATAAATATTAGATTACATGTATAAGTAAAAATTTATCTATCCGCCGAAACCATAGTAGTAATTCTTAATATATAAATCATTATTTATAGACACCATTATATAGAAATGATGATTTAGGTTTTTGTAATTATCAGCAAAAATCAATGGTAATCATAGTAAAAAAGCTTAATTCACTATGGCAGTTGATAATGCCATCTAGTACGGACTATATGGCAATCCTATTTCAGTTGTGAACAATATTGGTGTTAACTGTTGACTGTTGACTGTTCACAGTTAAGAGTCAACAATAGCAATGGAACATTTTTTTACTTAGAAGTCCCTTATATCTAGTTTTTTCATCAAATCAAATATGAGTCCTATATTTGCAGTAAACATCAGCCCAATTTGAAATAACAATGCGGCAGAGATATATATGTGTAGTGGTGTGTCAAGCCTTAAATGTTGTAATAAAATTTCTTGTGGGGTAAGCTCTCTCGCCCGCCCCGGACGAGCGAGAGAACTTACCCCACAAGAGTCAAGCTACTACCAAAACTGAATTCTGAATTCTGAATTCTGAATTCTTCAAGTAGTGTATTCTGCGTTAATCCTCACGTAGTCATAACTCAGATCGCAACCCCAAGCTTTGCCTACACCATGACCATTGCCAACATTCACGGAAATTAATACCGTATCTTCTTGGAGATAAGCGCCTTTGGCTGCTTGTTTCAAATAGGCGCTGGCTGCTGCACGGTCGAATGGTAATGGTTGCCCGTTTTCTAGCATCAAGAAATTTCCTAACTTAATTTGCAAATTTTCTTGCTCAAAGGGTACACCTGCACGTCCGGCGGCGGCGGCGATACGTCCCCAGTTGGGGTCACGTCCAAAGATTGCAGATTTAACTAAGGAAGAACCTGCGATGGTTTTGGCTATTTGTCTGGCTGAGAGTTCATCGTGTGCGCCGGTCACTTCTACTTCTATAAGACAGGTTGCACCTTCACCATCACGAGCGATCGCTTTGGCTAAATGTTGACAAACTGCTGTTAACATCGCTTCTAATTTCTCTGATTCTGCACCCACTTCTGTAATTGCTGGGGTGCGGGATTGACCGTTTGCCAAGGCGATTAAGCTGTCGTTAGTACTGGTGTCACCATCCACAGTAATGGAATTAAAGCTTCTATCAGCTGCCCTAGCTAACATTTGTTGCCAAAGACCTGGGGAAACAGCTGCATCGCAAGTCACAAATGCCAGCATAGTTGCCATGTTGGGGTGAATCATCCCAGAACCCTTGGCAATACCGCCGATTCGCACGGGGCGATCGCCTATGGTTGTCTCTAAAGCAATGGATTTTGTGACTAAATCTGTGGTGATAATCGCACCTGCGGCTGCATCTGAGCCTGTTTCTGATAGTGCTGCTACGAGTTTGGGAATCCCACTCCGCAAAGCATCCATCTTAATGCGTTGACCAATCACCCCAGTAGAAGCCAACAACACGGATTCCGAAGAAATATTCAGTGCTTGAGCTATCGCCAATCCAGATTCCAGGGCATCAATCCAACCTTGATTTCCTGTAGCGGCGTTTGCTTGTCCAGCGTTGCAGAGAATCGCACGAGCGCTATGTTTAGCTTGCAAGCGTTGGCGACAATAGTCTACACAAGCCGCCCTTACCTGACTAGTGGTGAATACACCAGCTGCGATCGCTTCCACATCTGAAAATATCAAAGCCAAATCCGGCAACCCCGAAGGCTTCAATCCGGCAGTAATTCCCGCCGCTTGATACCCCCTTGGTGCTGTGATGCCACCTGTTATTTTTTGCCAATCTGCCATCGTTTTCCCCCACAACCTACTGAGTACTGAGTGGGGAGTAGGGAGTGTTGATTGTTGATGGTTGACGGTTGACTGGTGATTGATGACTGGTGATTGATGACTGATGACTGATGACTGACGACTGGAAAATCAGGATTTATTTTCCTTGTCTACCTTGTCTACCTTATCTCCCTTGTCTCCCCACTCCCCACTCCCCACTCCCTACTCCCTAGTTGCTTTTATTATGAGTTTATTTACTGATGGCAATAAATAATAATGCACCACTTGACCCTTAGCATAATTATTTTTACGTTTCTTATGAAGAATTGAAAATGCGAAAAAGGAGAGCTACTTGAGTCGCTCTCCAGATCATCAGGGTGCATCTACTTACCAGAGCATACCATTTTTGGTATGAGGGTTGTCACCAGTTCTATTATGAAGATTCTGTAAAGAATTACGGGAAAATACTTAGGGAATGGGGCATGGGGCAAAACCCTTCGGGTAGGGAAAAGGTGAAAGGGAAAAGGTGAAAGGGAAAAGGGGAAAAGGCAGGGTTTATTCCGTTTGCCCTTTGCCCCTTGCCCTTTGCCC
>NZ_JACKZU010000834.1:0-272 GCF_014222165.1 Nostoc sp. 2RC | reverse complement strand
AGCCAGAATCCGGGCGCTGGAGGTTTTACCTGTACCTCTGGGGCCAGTAAATAAATACGCTGGGGCTATTTTAGCCGTACGGATAGCATTTGTGAGTGTGGTAGCGATCGCCTCTTGCCCCACCAGTTCAGCAAAACTCTTTGGGCGATACTTGTGGTGCAGGGGTACATAAGACATGGGTGAAAAAAGTCAATACCTTCTAGGGTTGATTTGCTAAGTTGTTGTGCTTTAAATTTACTTACACCCAATCATGAGAATTTTTGCCCCCAAAG
>NZ_JACKZU010000396.1:0-7327 GCF_014222165.1 Nostoc sp. 2RC | reverse complement strand
CTAGTAACTCTGTCGCATTTTTATCTACTGACAGAATACCGTTACTGGAGTTTTTTTACACTTTCCAAACATCCTCTCAGAGATAGCCTTCCGCCGCATTATCAAGCGTTACTCGACAAGCTAGCGAGAGAATCGGACGATAATACGATAACGATGCCTTTTGAGATTTGGCGAGAAGCATTTCTCAACGATGCTGACCTCGAACTGGCTCAATCCAGTTACGCACAATTATCGCCCCAAGCGTATCAATCATTATGTTCTCCTCATGTGGGTGATTTTCATGGCTGTTTCTAATCAAAGTACTTCCATTGACAGCGTTTGGCCCAGTTTGCCCTTAGCAGCTTGGCAGGATACCTATGCAACTCTCCATTTATGGACGCAAGTCATCGGTAAAATCCGGTTGGCACTGGCACCTAAACTTAATCACTGGTGGCAATCTACTCTTTATGTCACACCGCGTGGACTAACAACCGCTTCAATCCCTTGCGGAACTCGTAACTTTCAAATTAGCTTTGATTTTCTCGACCATCAACTACAAATCGACACTAGCGACGGCATTACTAAAAGAATTGCACTGGCTCCTCGCTCTGTGGCAGATTTTTACCAAATGGTGCTAACTACATTGAGCGACATCGGCATCGAAGTCCGAATCTGGACGATGCCGCAAGAAGTGTCAGAACCCATCCCGTTCGATCAAGACTATCAACACGCAGCTTACGATCCGGAGTATGCACAACGGTTTTGGCGAATTCTTGTGCAAGTCGATCGCATCATGACCTTATTCCGTTCACAGTTTATTGGTAAATCCAGCCCTGTACATTTTTTTTGGGGCAGCTTTGATCTTGCTGTGACTCGTTTCTCTGGTCGTCGTGCGCCAGAACACCCAGGAGGAGTTCCGAATATGGCAGATTGGGTTACGCGCGAAGCCTATTCACACGAAGTCAGTAGCTGTGGTTTTTGGCCAGGGGGTGGGTCAGTGGTAGAGCCTGTTTTTTACGCTTACGCTTATCCTGCGCCGGAAGGGTTTCGAGATTACCCAATCCAACCCAGAGAAGCTTTTTACAGCTCACAAATGCAAGAGTTTATCCTACCCTATGAAGCCGTGAGACAAGCTGACGATCCAGATGCAATGCTCCTTGCCTTTTTCCAAAGCACCTATGAAGCAGCAGCCAACTTAGGACATTGGGATCGAGTAGTCCTGGAGCGTTCCCCAACCGTGTAAGGCTAACAAATTGCAAATTGCTGAAGCGGATGGACTAGCAACCTTGATACAAAGTTTGAGGCGATCTGCTGCCACTTAGAGATACTGAATGGATAGTGGATAACCGGACAACCGATTTGCAAACAGCAGTTATACAACGCGGTAAGCAAACAAGGAACTTCCAAATAAATAAATGTCCAATCGCTTTTGAAGCAGGGGGAGCAGGGGAAGCAGAGGGAGAAAGAATCTGACTTTTCATGTCATGTGGATTGGATAATTTAATTTCTGGAAGTCCCCAAGGAGCTTTCGTAATCAAAACTGGGGTCAAGTCCGAAATCAGCAGCGCGGTGTAAATCATTTGCAAAAGCTATCTCTTGCGAGGTATGTCACTTAGTGACAAAATGTCATTTAATGACAAATATGGCACGAAAGACGGCTATGGCGAGTGATGGTGACAGCAACGCGATGAGCAATCACAAATCAGGCGATCGCAAATCAGGGGGGATGAATGCACAACGGCAACAGCGGGTACGTCTGGAGATTTCGCGGGAGGCAGCGCGTTTGTTCTGGGAACACGGTGTTGCTGCCACGAGCGGCGAACAAATCGCAAGCGCGGTTGGAATCTCGGTGCGAACCCTCTGGCGGTACTTCCGCAACAAGGAAAGCTGTGCTGAGCCGGTCTTGGCGCAGGATGTCGAGGAGTGTGTGGCGGTGCTGCGCCGCTGGCCTCGGGAAGTCTCTCTTGAAGATCACCTCCTTGAATGGGCAACGAACCGAACCAAAGATGTCGAGCAGCAAGCCTACGACGAGGCTGTCATCAAGATGACCGTGCTGGCTGAAAAAGAGCCGGATCTTCGCGCCGCCTGGCTAATGACCCACGATCGAATTGAGCGAGAACTGGTCGAGATCATCGCGGATCGCCTGCGCCGCCCATCTGATGATATTGAGGTGCGGTTGCACGCGGCTGTCACCACCGCAGTTTTGCGCGTCATTAGCGAAGATGTCAGCACCGCCCTCATGTCGGGAGCCGATCCTGCCTCCATCGGCAACCCCATCAGGCATATAGCCCAAGCTGTGCGCGTAGCCACTGGCGGAGCCGTCGGTGATCCCGTTGATCCCTAAAAACAATCGCAACGGCAACTACAGCCCAATTCGAGCAGCCCGATTCGAGCAATACATACACGCACGAGCAAAGGAGACGAAGATGAGGATCAAAGCAATCACAGGACATCAGAAAATCGGAACGGAAGCGAAAGATTCAACTTACGTGGAGGCTGCCGGGTGGGGGAAGTATCGGTGGTGGCGGTATGTTCTGGGGTTGATGATCATCCTCTTTGCATGGATGGTCGTCGGTAGTAGTGCCAGCGTACTCGTCGCGTTCGCGCTCGGCGGACAGGCAGACCCCTCAGTGCTCAGTCCCGTGGAATACTACCTGTTTGTCATGACGAGTTTCTTGTTCTTCTTCGTGGGAGTCCTTATCGCTGTCTCCCTCGTCCACCGCCGCCACCCCCGAACACTCGTCACGGTGCAGGAGCGGATAAACTGGCATCGGGTCGGTCATGGATTCGTGGCGTGGTTCGTGCCGTACTGCCTGATCGGTGGGCTGGGGCAGTATCTGTTTTACCCGGATACCTTCTCCTTTAACTCCGACCTCTTAACCCTCGCACTCTTCGTGCCGCTGGCGCTGGTTCTTACCGCGATTCAGACGACCACTGAGGAGCTTTTCTTTCGCGGATACGTTGTGCAGGGTGCGAGCCTCATCTGGAGCAACCGCGTCTTTCTGGCGATCGTGCCAGCCGTGATATTCACCCTGCCGCACCTCCTTAACCCGGAGGTGTCCGCAGGCGGCTGGCTCACGGTCTTTTCCAACTACTTCTTCGTTCCGGGTCTGGTGTGGACTGTGGTCTCATTGATTGACGGCACCACCGAACTCGCCATCGGCGTACACTTCGCGAACAACATCGGCGGGGCACTCCTGTTCAACATCACTGGAAGTGCCTTGCCCTCACCCGCTCTGTTCACAATCAGCGAGTATCACGCGACCTACGGGGCACTAGCGGTGCTGGTTGCAGTACCCGTGTTTCTGGCGATCGCCTACAAGGTGTTCAAACGCGACGGGGTATCCAAACTCGTTTCCCAGAGCGATCGGAGTGGTCGTTGGTGACCCCGGCAAATCCCGAACCCATCAGCAACTGAAGTCAGCAACCCGATAAAAGGAGTCAATTATCATGCCTCGTGTTTCTTCAAATCACTTGCGGGAGTCGGGAAAGCCCCCTTCCGCGTCCTCGGCTTGGTCTAGCAAGACCTCCCGTCCGGGCTGGCCCGAGATTATCGTCGGACTCGTTGTCTATTTAATTGTAGGGTTCGGAGGCATCTCGCTGTTCAAGCAACTCAGTCTTGACCCCGTGGTCTACGGCCTGATCTTAACTGCATGGACTGGTGTCGCCACGCTGATCGCGTTCGCGGTGGCTGCGCGGCTGCGGATTCGTTCCCTGAGTGCCTTCGGCGTGCGTCGAACCTCCGGACGCTGGCTCCTGATCGGCGTCGGAGTAGGACTGGTTGCCTTCGTGCTCAAGAGTCTGGCGATCCTAGCCTGGGTTCAGATCACTGGGGACACGAACAATGTCCAGGATGTTTACGGAGATGGCGCTCGCGGCGGGTTACTGTCTCTGGTTTTGAGCACGGTGTTCATTGCCGTCTTCTCACCCCTTGGTGAGGAACTGCTCTACCGAGGCATCGTCACCAACGCGCTGCTGCGCTACGGCCCGTTTGTTGGGGTCGTGGGCAGCACTGTGATCTTCGCTCTCATGCATGGGATCAACAACATCTTTCCCGCTGCTGTGGTGGCTGGTCTCGCCACCGCCGAGGTCTTCCGCCGCAGCGGATCGATCTGGCCCGGCCTCGTCGTCCACTTCGTTTTCAACCTGCCCTCGTTCCTGTTGATGGTGTTGTTCACCAGCACGGGCTGATAGGAGGGATCGGAGTTTGATTTTGCGCCGAAGCTCATATTCGATACTTACAAGTTTGTTACCTGTGAGCGGAATGTAGAGCAATGTGCGCCTGAATCAGCAGATTAAACTAATTAAGGAGAATCACAGACATGACTATCACTCGACTAAAGCGCTCTCAAAGCCTCCAGTCGTTCAACTTCCAAACTAATCTCATGAAAAAGATAATTTTGCTAGCACTGGTGGGTACGGGATTCATAGTAAATATGCCCTTTATGGCACAGGCACTAGATTCAGAAAAAATTGGTCAGAATCTTGATCGAGAGCGGAATATGTCAATCGCTCAGTACAATCGCGACGATCGATATCGTCACGATCGGTCTCCTTATCGAGTGTTTGTGGTTTATTACCGCAGCCGTGACAATCGGAGATGGATTTTTGTGAGTACTCACTACAATCGTCGCGATGCCGAACGTGCTGCCGACCGCTTGGAGCGGCGTGGTTATCGAACCCAAATTTTATGATAGAGGCGTTTCAAACCAAGAGAGAACAACCAGATTTGATTTTAGGAGAAACACAATGATACTTCAGGATAAGGTGGCGCTAGTCACCAGGTGGCAATCTTTATCTTGACATTGTGTCTACCCAGTATGCTGATGTCTCTGGAGATTAAATCAATGGCAGTTTTGAAACAATTTGGGATTCTATTTGTGTTGGGCATTGCGGGAATTGTGATGCTTACGATTACGTCGGTTCCATTAATTGAGCAACGGTTAGCGAAACTGTCTCCAGAAACACTGGAAAAAGTGCCTCCATTGGGGATTTTAATGCTTCTGCAAGGACTACAGTATTCAATTATACTGGCAATCAGCATTCTGATCGGAATTGGCTGTGCCTATCGCGTTGGATTACACTCACATTTGATTGATCATTGGGTGTTGCACACCGCTAAGTCTCCATCTTTTGCCGTTGAGTTGAAGTGGAGCTTGGGTGTGGGTGCAGCAGGGGCGATCGTTCTCTTGTTGCTCGATCAGTTGATGCAACCTGTCCTACCTGAAGCGCTACAGGCAGCCAATAATACAGAGCGAAGTTGGTTGAATTTGCTCACAGCAATATTTTATGGCGGCATCACTGAGGAAATTTTGATGCGCTGGGGTTTAATGTCGCTGCTTGTTTGGATCGCATGGAAAGTCTTCAAACAAGGCATTACGTTGCCCAGTCAAGGGATTTACCAGGCTGCGATCGTTCTAGCCGCGTTGGTATTTGGACTACTACACCTGCCAGCGACTGCTGCGATCGTTCCCCTCACTCCAGTTGTAATTATTCGGGCGTTGTTACTGAATGGGATTGTGGGAATCGCGTTTGGCTGGCTCTTTTGGCAATATTCGCTAGAGGCTGCAATGTTAGCTCATATCAGCGTTCATGCTTTTACCTTTGTTCTTAGCGGTTTGCTGGCTCTTTTGGCTTAGGTTTTGGAATAGATCTCATAGGGCTATCACTGCCCACAAAGTCTTGCTGTGAAAGGTTTTAAAGAGAAAGGTTTTGAAAATGGTGGGCGATGCCCACTACTTGAATTGATGCTCAACTCTACAGTTTTAAGGTAGTAAATCAAATGATTCAGTGCAAAGATTTCGCGCCTCGAATTACTGAACGAGGACCCTTCGGCGGAGCTTCCGATTACGAATCCTTCTCCGAGGTTGTGAGTACTGTCAATCAGTGGATCGAAAATACAACGATACAGGTAATCAATGTTGAAACTGTTGTTCTACCCGATCGGATTGAAGGCACAAGTGATGATGTCTACGGAGTGACGACCAGTAATGCTTTCCACCCAGTGATGATCAGTCAGGGTCTTGCAATCAATTGCTTTCAATGTGTGCGTGTGTGGTACAGAGAATAAGCTTTATTGAAAAGAGAAAAAATGAAACGATTTACTTTGTTTACTTTCCTGTACCTCGCGCTCGGAGTTTGTCTGACGGCGATCGCGCTTGGATACCCAAACCTGCCTTCGGGTCTTCAAAGAAGCTTGTTCATTAGTGCAGGAACCTCCTACATTTTTTGTCTCCTCAGCACCTTCCCATTTTGGCGCGAGAGGACGATCCGCTTCTATCGCAGACGGAATTCAGCGGTAATTCTACCCTGGTTGGTGATGGGATTCTATATTGTTTGGATGATCTGGGAGGTTCAGAGTCAGAACTGGACGATGGAAGCCATTTTAGGAGCGTTTTCGCGGCTAATATTTGTCTTAGGGTTTGCAGAAATCATTGTGATTACATGGCGAGTGAATTCTGAACATTAGTGTCTAAATCGAATGGCACGCTCGTTAAGACACAGCCCTTGCCCAGGCTGGGAACCCATTCTGGGAGGCTCTGCCTCTTCCCTCATGGTGGCAGAACCAACGATCGCCCTGGATTTACCCCTGAAAGTACTGGCTCATGAAGCGACTGACGGCAAGGTGTGGGTGAGTTACAACGATCCTAATTACTTAAAACAGCGATTTTCTCTCTCGGATGAGTTGGTGAAAAATATCGCTATCATTGCACCTTTAATCAATGAAGCACTTAGTTCCGTCGATCACAAATAAGTTGCAGAATTAGCACGCGATCGCACCTTGGCGTTTTTGAAACAGCATTGTAGTAGCAATCGAGTAATGTCAAACTCATTAATTTTACAACACTCATGAAAATATTTGCGTTCCTCCTGGCTCTGCCAATCAGTATCTTAGCTAATTTTTCCTTAAGAGCTTCTGCTGATTCTACTGCTGGCATCATCCTGAGTACAAAATGCCAGGGTGGGTACAACATCAATATTTGGCAGAATTATACGAACGGTGAACTGCTTTATCGCGCAACCAGTGCCAACGGTAATTTAAGTTTGAATAAAGGAACTAGCCAAGCAACAGAAGGTGTTCGAGTGTATAAGTTTCGGAATGGAATTTATGAATATTGGGTATGGGATGGCACGTTGGATAACCCGCAGTCTGGAACTTTAGAGGTGTATAAAAACAACCGTATCTTGATGAAGCAAGCTTGTAGAAAAAGTTGAATGAATGGCACGCTCGTTAAGACACAGCCCCTGCCCTGACTGGTTTCCAGTCTTAACCCTCTTTTGTCACTCTCGCCAAAGTATAATTAAGTGCGATCGCAAAAACTAACACAGAGAGTATGGTTGAGCCTCG
>NZ_JACKZU010000395.1:0-7372 GCF_014222165.1 Nostoc sp. 2RC | reverse complement strand
ATCTCCCCCATCTCCCCATCTCCTACCCTCCGGGTTCGCGCTAGTGTCTCTGAAAGAGAAGCTACATATCCCCCATGCCCCATGCCCCATACCCAATACCTTAATTGTCTATGACGACAATTCCTGGCAAGATAAAATTAGAGCTGAAGTTGATTTCAATTCCTAATTATGGGTGAAGCAAAACGTCGGAAAACCGCACTAGGGGAAACATACGGTCAAGAAACTCGCATCTTGCCTTGGGTTCCCATCAGCAAAAGTCAAGCGGAATTATTTGTAAGTTGGACTACTCGTGGTGCTTGGATAGGCATCGGTATTATGGTTACAGCATGGTTAACCATCCGTTTTATCGGCCCTGCTTTTGGTTGGTGGCAAGTAGTTGCTTGATAATGATTGAGTGTTTCTAACACTGGCTAAAATTAATGCGATCGCCTCTTGAAAGTTTTGTTCTAACATTGCTGCACTCAAAAGTTAAACTAAAACAAACAAGTTCCCATAATATCGCTGATTGTAAGGGATCGAGTTTGCAATATTTGCCTGTGGCAACCCCTCATCGTAAAATTTTCAGTTGCTATATTTTTCATACAAAAAGCCCAAGCATTGCTGCTTGAGCCTTTTCTAGATTGAACTAACTTGTACTGATTATCTAAAATTGAGCAACAGATTTAAGCTGATACTAGTGTTCGTTTTAATACTATTTCGGCAAATGAATGACACAAATCATTTTTTCTTTTGCTCCTCTGCTCAAGAACTTATGGAGCTTGCCTCAATATATCAGCATTAAAGTGAAACAGTATTACTGGTGTGTAATTACTTTAGTAACGATTGCGGTTGTAACCACCACCGCCACGGTTTCCACCACCAAAAGAACCACCTCTGTCTTCTCTGGGTTTGGCTTTATTTACTTTTAAGTCACGACCCAGCCATTCAGCACCATCAAGAGCTTCAATGGCAGCTGCTTCTTCAGCATCTGAACTCATTTCCACAAAACCAAAGCCCCGCAAACGACCTGTTTCGCGGTCTGTAGGCAACTGAACCCGCTTTACAGAACCATATTCTGCAAAAACAGCGCTCAATGCTTCTCGTGTAACTTCATAAGAGAGGTTACCTACGTAAATTGACATGAAAGATCTCCAAAATCATAGAGTATGCAGAGATTTAGATTTCGGAGAGAAGTCTGTAATACCACAAGGAAAAAGCCTGTCAATACTAAGAACAAACACTGTCGCCGAATTAATTCTCATTTCACTCACCATGATGACACATATAGTCAACTTTCCGGTGAAAAGGTTGAAAATTTTTAGAAAAATTTATGTTAACTGCCTCAGCAACCGTGTAAAGACAGAGGAGTAGGGGGGGGTGAGCGAAAAAAGGTGTGGGGAGTGTGGGAGGTGTGGGAAGTGTGGGGAGTGTGGGAGGTGTGGGAAGTATGGGAAGTGTGGGAAGTGTGGAGGGTAATTTTTTGGATACTTAGCTAGAAATCCCACACAAAATTTCGTTCACCCAGTAGGGGGTAAGAAAACTCCAAAAAATAAATTATTCCGGTTAAAGCGTTGAGTGTTGACAGTTGACTGTTAATTGTGAACCGTCAACAGTCAACAATATCAATGAAATATTTTTTACTTGCAAGCCCCTAAATAATAACATCTCAGTTAACAGTCCATAGTCAATACTGCCGCTGCCCAACAAGTAAATGTTTACTTTTGCGATCTGGATACAGTTGACATTCTACTAAAAATACTAGTATTTTTAGTAGAATAAAGCTATTATCTAGAAATAAGGAAAATTTAATACCGCCATGTTTCAGCATGGGAAAAAAAGTTTCGTGTCTTATGGTAAAGCCAGTTTTCTCCTATGGGTAGATTACAGAAAACTGAAAAATATTTATACTAAGTTTATAATTGATTAGCTGCAAGAAGATTGTCTACCTCTTTATAAGAAGTAGAGCGGTGAGAATTTCGGGACTTTTATGGGAAAACAGTAGTTTTCAGTTTATAGAAAATTACTGTTGGACAGCTTATTCGTTCTCGCCGTTTTTTATTAGAAATATCTCTCAGAATTACTTGGGAAAACACGGCTGTTTAATCCCAAAGCCTCCCCATAGGAGAAAACTAAATGATTTTGGACATAAATAAGCCGCACAAACAGGTGAAAATGACAGATTCCGTAACCAATACCCAGCTAATTAATATCGAGTTAGATTCAGTTGCAAAAACTGAGGTAGCCATGTCTGTAGTGGGCTGTGCCAACGCAGATGTCAAAAGCAAACTTGTGGCAAAAAATAGGAAGGGGAAAAAATATTTTTTTACCTCTCCTCCTTGGAAAACTTTATTAATTCCATGTTTAGTAGGTATAGGACTACTAACAGTTAGCTGTGGATCGCTGCCTAAGGAATCAGCCGAGGCACAATCTCAGAGTCCTGGTGCGCGGGGACGGGGTAATGGTGCAACACCTGTAGATGTGGCCATCGCTCGAACAGACTTATTACAAACACAACCAGAATATACAGGTAACACAACACCCTTTCGCATTGTGTCATTGCGATCGCAAGTGGAAGCCAGGTTATTATCTTTGAATTTAGATGTAGGCGATACAGTTACTAGAGGTCAGACTGTGGGGCAATTAGATGATGCCCTGTTACTAACAGCCTACAAACAAGCAGAAGCCGAACTTGCAGCCTTAAAATCAGAAGTAGTCAGGGCAAGTACTCAAGTAAGTAATGCCCGCGCTGATGTAGAACGAGCCAGACTAGAAGTGGTGCAAGCCCAGGCAGACTCGCAACGCCAACAGAAACTATTCCAAGCCGGAGCGATCGCTCAACAAGCTGCGGAACAGGCGCGTACCCAGGCGCAAACGGCTGCCCAGGCATTGCGGGCGGCTCAAGAGCAAGTGCGTACAGAACAGCAAGCCGTCGCTGCTGCTCAAGGCAGAGTCCTAGCCCAACAGGCCTTGGTTGCAGAAACCAAAGAACGTAGATCTTACGCTCGGCTGATATCTCCCATCACTGGTGTAGTTACAGAAAAAGTTACAGAACCAGGCAATCTTCTGCAAGCAGGTAGTGAAGTCTTTAAAATTGGGGACTTTAACCGCGTAAAAGTCGTGGTGCAAGTTTCCGAATTAGAACTGGCAAAAATTCAAGTCGGACAATCTGTAAAAGTCCGTTTAGATGCTTTTCCCAATGAAACATTAATTGGTAGAGTAACGCGGATTTCCCCAGCTGCCGATGCCACAGCTCGCTTGATACCTGTAGAAGTAGTAATTCCCAACAGTGATAGCAAAATTGGCAGTGGATTACTGGCGCGAGTGAATTTTGAAACCCAGACAACACAAAGGGTAGTGGTGCCGCAAACAGCAATTCAGAAACAAGCTCTTCAACAGAAAAGCAACACCGCCAACACACAAAATCAAACTGGAACTTTGTTTGTTCTCAGCGATGCAGAAGGCAAAGCAAAAGTAACAGCGCGTACTGTCACCTTAGGAAAAAGAGCTGATAGTAAAGTGGAAATTTTATCTGGCTTGCAACCAGGAGAACGCTATATTGTTCGCAGTGGTCAACCTTTAAAAGATGGAGACGCTGTACGTTTATCGATTCTTTCCGAAACAACAGAGTCAACCCCTACGGGGAATTCAAAATAAAAATTCAAAACTCCAAATCACATTTGGAGTTTTAATTTTGTATTTTTAATTGAAGCGAGGCCACAGTCATGCAGCAAGTAAAGAATGGTGGCGGATTTAGTATCAGCGCCATATCAATCCGCCAACATATTGGTACACTCATGCTTACCCTAGCAGTAATAGTAATGGGTGTATTTTTTGTCGTCAAATTACCCGTAGATTTGCTACCATCAATTACCTATCCCCGGATTGGCGTGCGTTTACAAGCACCTGGAATTTCTCCAGAGGTAGCGGTTGATGAAGTAACCAAGCCCTTAGAAGAAGCTTTTACTGCCACTGAAGGGGTAATCCAGATTTTTTCCCAAACTCGTGAGGGACAGGTGAATTTGGATTTGTACTTTCAACCAGGAGGTAATATTGACCAAGCCTTAAACGATGCCACAGCTGCCTTTAATAGAGCTAGAAGCACATTACCGGACACCATTGAAGAACCACGCTTATTCAAAGTCGATCCTTCGCAGTTACCAGTTTACGAATTAGCATTAACTTCACCGTCCTTAAAAGGCGTTGAGTTACGGGTTTTTGCCGAAGAAGAACTAGTCCGCGAACTAGGTGTTGTACCAGGAGTCGCAGGGGTAGACGTATCGGGAGGAGTTCAAGAAGAAGTCAGGGTTAATATCGATCTCAATCGGTTGCAAGCTTTGGGTGTAGGTTTAACTGATGTCCTCGATCAACTCAGAGACCGCAACGTAGATATCTCTGGGGGTCGAATTTTGGGGCCGAATTCTGAGCCATTAACCCGTACCGTTGGGCGTTTCCAAAATGCCAGTGAAATTAGCAATCTTTCTTTTGAAGTCTCTTCTCCTGCTCCTTCATCTACTTCTTCTTCATCTACCTTATCTTCGCCATCTACCGCTACTCCAAACCGTCGTGTCTATTTGCGCGACTTCGCTCAAGTCATTGATGGCTCCGAACAACAACGGATTTTTGTCTTGCTCAATGGGCAAGAAGCTGTCAAAGTCAGTATCCAAAAACAGCCGGATGCCAATACCATCAACGTTGTCGAGGGTGTGAAAAAGCGCTTGGAAGAACTGCGACAATCTGGTGTAATTCCTGAAGGAACGGTTATTACACCAACCTTGGACGAGTCGCGGTTTATCCGCAATTCTATCTCCAACGTTACTAGTTCTGGGTTGCTTGGGACAATACTAGCAGCGATCGCCGTGCTTTTATTTCTCGGATCTGTGCGGCAAACTTTCATCATCGTTCTAGCTATTCCCTTAGCAACCCTAGCTGCCATCATTTTAATGGGGCTATTTGGTTTATCTCTCAACGTTTTTAGTTTGGGTGGTTTGGCGCTGGGTGTGGGAATTGTCGTCGATAACTCCATCGTTATGTTGGAGAACATCGCCGAGGGTGCTGGGATGACTCCCGGTAAGGATAACAAAACCCGCTTGAATTCAGGTCAACTAATTGCTCAAGCAGAACAAAGTGGTCAAGAAGTAGAATCAGCTTTAATTGCTTCCACTAGTACGAACTTGGTGGCGGTATTGCCATTTTTGCTCATTGGTGGGTTTATCGCCCTACTGTTCAATGAGTTAATTCTCACCATTAGTTTTTCTGTGGCGGCTTCAATTTTGATTGCTGTTACTGTTGTGCCGATGTTGGCTTCCCGGATGTTAGCATGGCAATTTTCCAGCGGTTTGAGCAAATTTTGGTTTTTACGGGAGTTTAATAAACGTTTTGATGCCTCCACAAGAGGATACGGCAATTTTTTAGCCGGGATATTACGCTGGCGACTAGTAACAGTAGCGATCGCTATTCTAGTTTTTGGTGGTGGTAGTTTGTGGATGGCTCCCCAAATTCCCCAAGAAATTCTTCCCCGCATCAACACCGGACAAGCTAACTTAAATGCTCAGTTTCCTCCCGGTACACCTCTAGAAACTAACCGCAAAGTCATGGCTGCGGTGGATGAAATTATCCGCAATCAGCCGGAAACAGAATATATTTTCTCCACATCTGGTGGTAGTTTGTTTGGTACAAACACCAATGCCAACCCTCTACGTAGTACCGCCAATATTACCCTCAAATCAGGTACTGATGTAGAAGCCTATGTAGAAAGAGTTACCCAACAATTTAACAAACTCAATTTAGCAGGAATTCGCCTGCGTCTTTCCCCCGGACAAGTGCGGGGCTTGATTCTCAACAACTCTCCTGTACGTGGTGCTGATGTTGATGTGATAGTTCAGGGAAATAATGTAAATCTTTTAGAAGAAGCTGGTCGTCAGATACTAGCAGCCCTAGAAGAACAAGCTACTCTAGTGAGATTCCGTCCCGATGCTGACGAACGCCAACCAGAAATTCAGATTATTCCTGACTGGGAGAGGGTTTCAGCTTTGGGATTAACTACTACAGATATTGGGCAAACAATTCAAACTGCCATCGAAGGTAGCATTCCAACTCAAATCCAACGCGGCAACCGTTTAGTAGATGTGCGAGTAAAGTTGAATGAAGAGTCAGTGCAAACACCTTCTCAACTAGAGAGGTTGCCTTTGTTCGTAGAAAATAATCGCCAAGTCCGCTTGAGTGATGTTGCTAGAATTACAGAAGCTCAAGCTCCGGGAGAAGTTCAGCGAATTAATCAACGCCAGGTTTTGTTGATTGCTGGTAACTTGACTGAGGGAGCTAGCCTCAGTAACGCACTACAACAGGTAGATACAATATTAAAAAGTATAGATTTACCTGAGGGCATTAGTATTTTGCCCAGTTCGGCAGCAGAATCTAACCAGCAACTGCAAAGCTCATTGCAACTATTAGGTGGATTAGCAACCTTTTTAGTCTTTGTGGTTATGGCAGTACAATATAATTCTTTGATCGATCCCTTGGTCATTATGTTTACAATTCCTTTGGCATTAGCTGGGGGTATTTTTGGTCTTTATATTACCCAAACTGCCATTGGTGCGACGGTGATTGTCGGTGCAGTTTTGCTTGTGGGTATTGTAGTTAACAACGCCATCATCATGGTGGAATTGGCGAATCAAATTCTAGAACGAGAAAAAGTTGACCGCAAAACCGCAATTTTAAAAGCTGCTCCTCAACGCCTGCGACCAGTATTAATGACAACTATCACCACTGTTTTAGGTATGTTTCCCCTAGCATTAGGAATTGGAGAAGGCTCCGAATTTTTACAACCATTGGGTGTGGTGGTATTCTCTGGCTTGTCTTTAGCAACAATGCTGACGTTGTTTATCATCCCTTGTTTTTATACTCTGTTGCACGATTTGTTTGGTGGAAATTGGACGAAGCCAGTGTCAATCCTGTTGCGTGGATTTAAGAAAAAACTTATTTCCATCGCTGATAGGCATTAAAAACAGGACTTACGCACAGCTAACGGAAAATCGTAGACGCGGAGCGGCTTGCCGCAGGCTACCACAGAGGCGCAGAGGTCACGGAGAAATGAGAGTTTGAGAGATAGTTTGCGTAAGTCCTAAAAAATTTAAAAATTACAGCAGGAGTCAGAATGGGCTACGCCTTGCTGCGCTCAGAGAATTCAGGAGTCACAATAGTTTCTCTATTTACGTTTGAGATTTAAATTCACGCTTTTTTAATCTGCTGTAGATTTTTTTCACCCCCAAGTGCTGAAATTTAAATTAACCTGATGTGCCAACGAGATTTTTTTCGTTGGCACATTCTTTATTGGACTAGTACAACAAGCCTGCCTCCCCAATGCCCAATGCCCAATGCCCCATGCCCCATGCCC
>NZ_JACKZU010000394.1:0-7426 GCF_014222165.1 Nostoc sp. 2RC | reverse complement strand
ATTAAAAGTTTGTGGGAGTGGGGTACTAGAGCTTCTATTGGTTATTTTGCTATCGACTTGGGCAAGGACTTAAGCATACAGTGGGACGATAAGCTCGCAGAGCGCATTTTGTCGGAACGCGAGATTGCTAAGTTGGAAAAAGCGGCGATGGCAGTAGACTTGCAACACAACACTAATAAGATGCACTGGTTGCTGTTTACTCTCATGTTTTACAGTGGGGTGAGGGCAGGAGAAATTGCCCGGCAAACTTCTGATTATGGCAAGCGCGTAATTACGCCGGGATTATTTTGGCGGCAGTTTCGGGAGGATGGGGACTGTCTATTATTAACTGTGACGGGGAAACGAAATAAAACCAGAACCATTAGTCTCGATCCGGAAACTAGTGCGGTGTTACTGGATTATCGTGGGGATGCCAGCAATGATCAGCCGGTGTTTCCTAGTCCCAGTCGGCGGGATAGGGGTAAACCTTTAAGCGATCGCGGGTTGCGACTGATGATGGAGGAAATTTCTACTTGTGCGGGAATTAAGTTCAGCGCCCACTTTTTGCGCCACACTCACGCAACGCTGGCTAAGAAAAATGGAGCTTCTGATTTTGACTTGCAAGCAGATTTGGGCCACGCTTCCCCGGCGACAACTGCAAAGTACATTCACCATGTTGGGCGTGTTGGGACTTCTCACGCACTGCGTAAAAAAAGCAAACATAGGTAATAAAAAACGTAGGTGTACCCTACCCTTACGGGGAAGCCACTCCAGAAGGTATCGCCTCCGCTGGGCGGTTCGGCCATCGCACTCATACGCTCATCATGATAGTGTCAAGGTAGTTATCAAGATGGAAACACGCTCAGTTGTTCCTGTCCGCAGACTAGTTTACCTAGATATTACCTAGACTTTACCTAGATATGAGCAATACAGGGAGAACAAAGAAGCTAGCATCTTTCAACTGTGACCAAAAGATGTGGGAGCAGTTTATCGCCCGTTGCAACTCGAAAGGCACGACAGCAACAGCGACGCTCACCCGTTTTATTGAGCTATACCTAGATGGTTCTTTAGATGACCTTGATGCAATTGCTGGTAATGAAAATAAACGTTTGGACTCTTTAGAACAAAAAACTGAAGAGATAACAGCCCAAATGAAACAATTTGCTGAGGCGATTATTAAAATTCAAAATTATCTCAACAACCAACCGAAACGGCAGAAGAAATCGTACAATAATAATTCATATTATCAAGGGCAAACTCCTCGAATCCAACCACTAACCGAAGAAGGTTTAGCTTCAAGACTTGGTGTAAGTGTAGAAACTATACGCGAGCAGCGAATTAATCTGCCACCACCGCTTTTTGTGGGATGGTGCAAAGGCAAGGATAGAGCAGGGTTAGGATGGGAATTTAATCAGGATACGGGATTATATCATCCGGCAAGTTAGAATTTTTATTAATTTTAATAATTTCTGAATTTAGACTGAATACTTCAGAGATTGCAGTTATCAATTTAACCCGGAACAGGTGAAAGCTGCCCAATAATAAGGATGAGAGAAAGGTTTAGATTCTCGACAAAAAAGTTCTAAATCTTTTTTTGCTTGATAAATCAATTTTCCGATTTTGTCGTATTTTTTGTATTCTTCATTGCATTGTTCATATAATAGGGAACTATGCGGATGACTATCCCGTTCTTTTTGAATTTTTTTACGCAGCGTGTCAGTTTCTTTGAGTTTCTGCGTCAAAAAATCACTTAACTTAGGTTTGTAAATTGTGGTAAGAGTTTCACCTGTAAGGGTACGCAGTTCAAATTGAGCTTGTCTGATTGATTGCAGTCGCTTGTTTCCCTGATGTCGGGATTGATAGTAAAATACTGAAAAGAGTGCTGTTGCCAAGTCATTTACTGCCCAGAGTGTACTGATAACACTTTTAGCACCAGCACAAAGGAAAGCTGTTGAAAAAGTTAGAATATCGTCAGTTATTTCAGGCACAGTTAAACCAGTTTCACAGCAAGATAGAAATACATCTTCTAACTGAGGATTGCGCCAACTGGGAGTTAATAACTGACTTAATGTAATACAGCCATCTCCTAAAAATAAGGCGGATTCTAGAGGATTATCGAGCCGCGATCGCGCATGATGGCTAGAATGAATTACTTGGACTTTTTGTATCAGTTGACGATAGTTGCTGACACTAGCTTGTTGACTACCTTTTAAACGTTGATGATTAGGTATATTATATAAATTTGCTAGTTGTTCTCCTTCCCAACTAGCGTAGGGTAAATCTTCAGTAGCATCTTCAACAATACCGTAATTCATAATATTACTTACTGTGGGGCGGTTGTGACAAAATTCTAAAATTTGGCAGCTAGGAACATAACGAATGAGAAATTTATCTCCCAAATATTGATTTTCTCCAATTGGTAAAGCTGCAAAAGGAATTTGATGTAATGCCAGATGAGGAATAAGAATCAATTCATCAATATTTTTCAGATGTTGTGCAATTAAATCATTTAACTTTAAGACTTCAGCTAGTTCTGCTATTAAAAAACTAAATTGCTCTTTCCAGGTATCTTTGTGATGAACATATTGCCCTAACCAGTGAGTTAAAATCGATGATTGTAAAGTCTCAAATCCTAAGTCAGTGCAAGTGTGCAAAGTAATTTGACTCTGCCGGATGATAAAGATATGAGTGTCATTCGAGGTAGTATAAAAGCTCAGAATAGCTGTGGTGGGTAGATCAATTAACTGCTGTATAGATGATAAATTTATAGGACTTACTTGAATTTGACCAGCCAGGACAGGATCTAGACGGCGCATTTGTTCCCAAATTTGCTGTTTGTCAGCTTCCAAATCTGCAATTATTTTGTTATGAGCTTCGATAGCAGCACGGTTCTGTGGGCTT
Organism: Nostoc sp. 2RC; assembly: GCF_014222165.1. Lineage (NCBI taxonomy): Bacteria > Bacillati > Cyanobacteriota > Cyanophyceae > Nostocales > Nostocaceae > Nostoc > Nostoc sp. 2RC. Next base: position 4,546 of record NZ_JACKZU010000394.1, on the reverse strand, counting down.
TTTCCGAGTTTACTACCATCAAAGTTACTGGTATTATTATAGTGTCTTAATTCATTATCAATTTGCCGCTGTATAGCTTCAAAATCTTGTAAATACTGTTGAATTTCATCAGAAATTTCACCATCTGAATAAAGGTCATTACTGACTATTAAATCTACGAGTCGTTTTGAGCGAGAACGTTCGACATATTCAATAGCTTTATTCAGTTGTTTATTATTAATACAAGCTTGCACCATATTTTCATAAACATGGAGAGAATCAGCTAAGATTTCTTGACGGCGTGATTCTGAACTTGCCCAAATGCGACTGGTTTCTACAGCTTCAATAGCTACACTATAGCCCCTAATAGCTTCAGCCCAATCACCAATGTTAAAAGCAGTGTTTCCCAGCATTTGTCCTGCTTTTAGGCATTCATTAGGGAAAGCGGTGGGAGTGAAGATTTTTAAAGCTGAACGATAACAGCTAATCGCTTCTTCTATTTGCTCTTGTTCTAAGAAGACATTTCCTAAATTCATCTGAGTCATAGCCCACTGTCGCGGATATTCTTCTTTCGTTAAAACTTGTAAAGCAGATTGATGAGCAGCGATCGCCTTTTCTAAATTTTCGCTCCTATCCCCATGAATTCGGTGAAGATAGGCATTAGCCAAATTCATGTGTACTTCTGCCCAACCTTGGGGGAAGGCTGCTTTTGTATAGACTTGTAAAGCAGATTGATTAGCAGCGATCGCCTTTTCCACATTTTCTGCTGCATCACCTTTGAGTCTGTGACGATAGGCAGATGCTAAATTCATTTGAGTTTGCGCCCAAAGTTCTGGGAAGTCTTCACGAGTACGAATGGAAAGAGCATTTTGATAACAAGCGATCGCTTTTTCTAAATTCTCAGCCTTGTCACCGAGAATGCGTTGGCTTTGCCCGTCGCAGGCATCGCGGTAAACAATGCCTAGATTGTTTTGTACTTGCGCCCATTGTTCAGGATCTTGATCGCGTGTGAAAACCCGCATCGCAGCTTCACCAGCCTGGATTGCTAGTTCCGCATTTTCCACCTGATCGCCACGAATCCTAAAACCATAAGCAATAACCAAACTATTTTGAATTGTTGCCCAGAGTTCGGGAAACTGTTCACAGTTACACACTTGCAAAGCATTGTGTAAGTAAGAAAGTGATTGTTCCAGGTTTTCTGCTTGCTCACCCTTGATTCGACGGTGGTAAGCATTGCCCAGCATACTTTGACACAGACACCATGCTTCTGGTGAATCTTCGTAAGTCAATACTTTAGAAGCAAGTTCATACCCTGTAATGGCAATCTCTAAATTATTCGCCTCATTACCGTGTCGAAATTCTTTAATCAGAAAGCTCAAACCTATAAGACTTGCAGCAAGTCCTTTTGCATACTCTGGCGGCGCTTCAGACAGCATAGCTTCCGTTTTCAAACACAATACGGTAGCAAAACGTTCATCAAGTTTATATTTATTTGCTTCCAGTAATGGGTATACAACAGCTTTAGGATTTTCTAGGTTCTTGTCTAGGTTCTTGAATACTGCTTCAAATAGCTGAATCTGAAATAGTTCGCGGATGGCATCTTGAATGTTTCCCCATTGTTCAGGGAAATCTTTTTTGGTATAAATAGTAGCGGCTACCTCATAACCTGTGGCAGCAATTATTAAGTTAATTGCTTTATCGCCTTGTGGAAACTCCCGAATCAGATTACTAAAACTTAAAATAGTTGTAGCAATTTGAAGAGATTGCCCTGATGGTATGTGTCCGAAAACATCCTCAAGCCTTTGTAAGTGTTGAACAAATTGTTCATCTATTTTATTCAGGTTATTTTCTAGTATTTGATATACAGCTTGCGATTCTCCATTGCTTTCAGCAGTTACTTGTAATACCTGTCCGAGGAATTGGAAATTTGAGTAAATTTGTTGAAATTCATCACTATCTAACAGATTTAAAATCTCTTGATAACCAGAACATTCTGCATATTCTCTAGCTTTATCTCGTTCCCCATTGGTGATACAAAAAACCACCATCTCTGTGTATGCAAGAATTTCTTGTTTTTGAGAAATTCCAGCCCAATGACGGCTTTGTTCAACAGCTTCAATGGCAACTGCATAACCTTCAAAAGCTTCTGCTTTCATGCCAGCAGCCAAGGCTGTTTTACCTAAACTCAATCCAGTTTGTATGCAATCTCTGGGAAATTTAGTGGGAGTGAAGACTTGCAAAGCAGCGCGGAAACATTCAAGTGCTTCAGTAAATTTATCTGTTTCCCAATAAGCATTTCCTAGAGTGGTTTTTGTTCCTGCCCATCGTTCAGGATAATCAGAAATGGTGTAAACTTCTAAGGCGTTAATATATGACGAAATTGCCTTTTCTAGATTCTTTTGTTTATTACCCAGAATCCTTTGAGTGTAGGCATTGGCTAGGTTATGTTGACTACTAGCCCAATAATAGGGCGATGCCGAACGGGTACGTACTTGTAGCGCAACTTGATAACAAGCGATCGCCTTTTCTAAATTCTGTGCTTTATCGCCTTGAATTCTAAAAAGGTACGCATTCCCCAAATTATTTTGAAGAGTACCCCAAAGTTCAGGAAGTTGAGCGCGGTTAATAACTTTTAAAGCAGTTTCATAGCAAGAAATTGACTTTTCTAAATTCTCGGCTTTGTCTCCTATAATTCTGTCAGTATAGACAAGACCGAGATTACTTTGCAGACTCGCCCACTCTTTGATAAAACTGTCGCGGGTGTAGATAAACAGGGCATTATTACAAGCAGCAATTGCCTTTTCTTGGTTATCTGCGCGATTTCCTCGAATCCGATGGCGGTAGGCTGGTGCTAAATTTAATTGGATATTAGCCCAAATTTCTGGGACAATCTGACGGGTAAAAATTTTGGTAGCAGCTTCTAAGCCAGTAATGCTAATTTCTAAGTTAATTGCCCTGTTTCCTAAAGGAAACTGCCCAAGCAAGGTGCAGAAATCAACAATACCCAATCCTACTAATATTACTTGTTCTGTTATTGAGTCATTGTTTAGTAGGCTAAAGTTTATCCAGTAATTAAACTGTTCAGAAAAATCATCATTGAGTTTATCTAAGTTAGCTTTAAGTAGACGAACAAGGGCTTGTGGGTTGCTTTTATTTTGTGAGATCGCCCACAAGATTTCACCCAAGAAAGCTGGAGGTCTAATAAAATTGGCTGTTGCGGAAGGCTCATCTCTATATAATTCCAGTTCCTCACCTAGCCAATGAGCTAAATTTTTCAAAAAGTAAGCAGAACGAATATCTCCTTGGTTTACCCGGATTTGAGCTACCATTTCCAAAGTTTCTACAAACCCAGCATCAACCAAGTGTGCGTATTTCCTGAGAATCTTCATTTCCCTGCCACTAGGACAGTTGAGTAGCTGTTTAATCAGCTTGAAATAAGCTTTTTGGCGTTGAGTAAAATCTGGTGATTTTTGATAGCCGAATCCTTTAGCCATGACAATTGGATGTTTTGGGTAGTTATATACATCATTCCCAACGGGTCAAACTACGCAACATCTCCCCAGATTTCTGCTAACTTCTCCAATAGCATTTCGGCTAAATTTTGTAATTCGCTATCATCTTGCTGAATTGCTTCACGAGTAGCACCAACAGCGCGAGTATCTCCAGCTAATATTTCCCCTCCGGCGTAGCGCCACTCAAATTCATCGCCAGTTCGGTAAAGAAGCTCAAATTTTGCCACAATCTCTGATAAAGGTTTATTGTCTAATACAGAACGTACTTGTACTGCCACTGAGTCATCAGTTTGTAGAAAAGCGATCGCTTCTTCAAGACGGGTGATTTGCTGTAGGAGAGCGTCAATAGGTTGGAGTTGGGACACTTCTAGCTGTGCAGGCGGATTTACTTCATCAAAGGCAGGTGCAAATCCCAATAGCTGCACTGAATCTAAGCTTTCCTGAAACTGTATAGCTACATAGCCAATCCGATTTTCATTATCTGGTAATAATATGACAGTTTCTTGGGGTAAAACTGGACAGCATTCTAATAATTTTCGGGGGCATCTTTTCACAAAATTCAACTGGATGGTTGTTCTTAGGAAGTTTTATTTGCCAGATCAAAAAGATTTCTTAACCGTGGAGGTAACAGACTGTTACCACGAGAATTATTGCAACTGAAACAAGCCAAACGCAAATTCGAGAGACTATTAGATCCACCCAGGCTCTTGGGAACCAAGTGTTCAATGGTTCTTTCCGATTTAGTCATTTGCTTACCACACCAGCAACAATGGTTTCCATACATTTGTAGTAGTTGGTGTCTCTTGCGACGCTTAGAGGCTGGAGACATATTAGCCATAATTCAGCTGCCTGAGTTTCAAGGTTTGAGGGTATTCACTTGCTTAACAGGGCAGTATTAAAAAATGACGCAAAATTTTTAAGGGCGTTGTAAAAAGCAGAAACTATAGCAGTTCTTGTTTGGATGCAACGGTAGCTTATCCCTCTTTTGTCACTCTAGGCAGAGGAAAAATAGAAATGAGGTATATTGAAGTTTTGCAAAATTGGGCGAGTCAGAT
>NZ_JACKZU010000393.1:0-7468 GCF_014222165.1 Nostoc sp. 2RC | reverse complement strand
GGGGAAGGGGGAAAGGTTTTTTAGGGAACTTCAAAAAATAAATTATTCTGGTTCTCGTCGTTGACTGTTGACTGTCAACAATCTTCTGTGGAATATTTTTTTACTTGGAAGTCCTTTATCCTTTACCCTTTTCCCTTTAACCTTTACCCAACCCCACCTAACATTTTTGGGTTTGGAGACTACTAGAGATAAAAACTTTATCTCTCAACAGAATGGCGATCGCAACAACAGGATATAGATACCCTACCAATACCCTGCTACCATTACATAAATTTTTATCTACTACACAAAATGTGCATCTGTAGGATTGAATGCCAGTTTAATCATTCCATCAGGAGAGAGACGATCGGATGTATACCTGTGGGGTAATTTGGCAGTCAAGGTTTGTTCTCCCAATTTAAAGCGAATCGTATCAGTTCCTATGCCACGTAAAATTCTTTCTACCCACGCTTCTACTCTTACGATTTCTGGCTGCAATGGAATTGTAGAACTGACACGATCGAGATAGAAAGCATCACCAGACAAACAACAGGCACTAATGGGTGTGCTAATTTCACCAGGGTAAAGAAACTCTATACTATTTGCCAGTTTAATCAAATAACCTCCATCGCTTGGCTTTACCTGGCAGGGAATAATATTATCCATCCCCACCAATCTAGCAATTTGCTGGTTGGCTGGACGGCGGATGATGTTTTCTAATTTATCATCCTGAATGATACGGCCGTCAAACAAGGCGATGGCGCGATCGGCAAAATGCAAGATATCAGTAAAGTTGTGACTGACTAATATCACTGTCGCTTCCCTCGCTTGCGCCCATTGTCTGATTTTTTCGATAATTTGCGGGCGGATGGCCACATCTAAGGAAGCAGAAGGCTCATCTAATAATAGTAATTCTGCATCAGCGACTAACCCACAGGCAATACAAACTCGCTTACCTTCACCACCAGATAAAGAACGAGCTTGTCGATGTGCCAAGTGTTCGCAACCAAAGGTTTCCAGCGCAGTATATACCCTTTGCTTAATTTGGTGTTTTGGTACGTTGCGAAACTGTAGGACTCTGGCAACATTATTAAACACTGTGTCATCAAGTAGTAATGTTTCTTGAAAAACTAAAGCTGAACGACGATGCAAGCTTGTTTTATTAGTATGACTGGCATCTTGTCCAAACAATTGCATTTGGCCGCGGTAAGGTTGCAACAAATTGATTGTTGTTAACAGAGTGCTTTTACCAGCACCATTGGGGCCAAGCACAGCAACAAGTTCCCCTGGACGGACAGCAAAATTATCAATTGACAAGATATTTTTGCGAGTTTTGCTATGGACTTTTACCTGACGCATATTCAGGACATATTCATTTATGTCTTTAAGATTTTCCTGTCCTTCTACACCAGAGGATTCCATATCGACATAGGACTTTGACTGATTAAGTGTATTCATAATGTTTTCTTGTCGTGCTGCAAAATAGTCAGCGACACAATAATGCTGTAGGTGATGAAGAGTAAAATGTAAGCGATCGCCATGGCCACATCAAAGTTACCTTTTTCTACTTCTGTGACAATAGCTGTGGTGAGGACTCTTGTCTGCCCTTTAATATTGCCCCCCACCATCATTGATGCTCCAACTTCGGAGATGACGCGACCAAAACCTGCAATCACCGCTGCTATCAATCCTAATCTGGCTTCCTTAATCAGTAACAAATTAGCTTGCCACGGTGTCGCCCCCATTGATAACAGTTGCCAACGTAGTTTGGGATTAATACTGAGAATGGCTGCAAAACTCAAGCCTGCAACAATGGGCAAAGCAATAATTGTTTGGGCTACGATCATTGCTATCGGTGTATACATCAAGTCAATGTCCCCCAAGGGGCCAGAACGCCACAAAAATAGACTGACGACTAAGCCAACTACCACTGGTGGTAATCCCATACCGAAGTTAACGACGCTATTTAATACCTGTTTTCCGACAAAATTTTCTAAAGCCAACCATAATCCCAAAGGTACACCCAGGAAAACGCTAATCGCTGTCGCTGTTCCAGATACAATCAATGTCATTATTACTACATCGATTACATCGCGATCGGCCTTTGTTAATAGCTCAATAGCTCTGATTGCTCCTTGAATGATTGTATCCACAGTTAATTACCGTAATAAGCTGTTCTGCATTTGGCGTTGCACATTGACTCGATTAGATTGTTGACTGTTGACAGTTGACAGTCAACAATCACGCTAGTGTAATGAAGTATCTCAGCAGAAATATTTATACATTCTCCAAGGAGTTGTTTTTACACGACTCCTAACAATACCTTGGCTTATCGTCTGATACTCAAGTTTCTCTAAAAACCATAATCTTTTTCCGTTTTACCAGCATCAACAATAAACAGTGGTTCTCTAAATTCTTTTTTGCCGTGGGCTGCAATTATTTTTTGTCCTTCAGAAGATAAAACAAAATTAATAAATGCTTTAGCTCCTGCACTATTGACTTTGGGAAATTTCTGGGAATTTACTTCTAAGACATGGTAGAGATTTAATAATTTCCTATCTCCTTCTACCAATACCTGCAAAGAGGAAATATTTTTTTTCTGAAATATATATGTTGCTCGGTCTACTAAGGTATATCCTAGTTTTTGATTGGCGATTTGTAAAGTTTTCGCCATACCTGAACCTGTTTGTTGATACCAATTACCAGCAGGTGTAATTTTAGCCTCTTGCCATAAATCTTTTTCCAGCTTATTAGTACCTGAATCATCACCTCGTGATACAAACAATGCTTGGTTTTTAGCAATTAGGCTTAAGGCTTCTACAGCATTTTTTTTACCTCTAATCTTGGCTTTATCAGGATTAGCTGGCCCCACAATCACAAAGTCATTGTGCATTACCAAATGGCGATTTATCACTGCACCACTTTGTAAAACTTTGCGTTCCGCTTTCGGTGAATTCACAAATAGTGCATCAACTTCACCTTTTTCAGCTAAAGCTAAAGCTTGTCCAGTTCCCACTGCAACTTTTTTGAGTATGTATCCTGTTTTCTTTTGAAATGCTGGGACTAAATCATCCAATAGACCACTGTCTTCTATGCTAGTCGTCATGGCAACTATGACATTTTTATTTGTTGATGATTGTGCATTAGCTGGCTGTTGTGGGACTAGGAAATTACCAGCATCAACACTCACAATCGCTAAACAACAGGCCAAACCTGCAATGACAAACCTTCTTTGAATCATACAACCTCTGAGGATTTACAATGATGATGCAAATTATTAAGCCAAAGGATAATTTGGATTAATTTTTATATCTCTGAAAATAGAGATGATTGGGATATGTTTTCTGAAAATCTGAATATTTGACTAACTCAGCAAGTATCGATCGCACTACCTGAATCCTTTAATTGCGTAGTACATCCTTTTTATTCCAACTTAACGCAAGTATAGCATACATAACGCCAAAATAATTTACAAAATCCGACTTTTTATACTTCTATATTTTTCAGTAATGTATACACATATACAGATTTTTGTGCTTTTAATTCCACTACCGGATGGAGCTATCAAAATACGATAGGTACTTAATTTTATAGTTTTAAAATTAATCAGCGTTTGTAGCGGTACAATAAACCTCTTGCAATCAATTGCTTTTCCCACAAGAATGCTTAAATATTTGCTATGACTTCCCCAATATTGCTGATGTCATAGCCGCCGAGAATCTCTAATTGCGATCGCACTAATTGATGTCCCAAAATACTTAAAAATTGCTGTACTGGTGATTGTTCCAAGTATTCTTTGAGAATCACCAAGTCGTATCGCGCATGATGTAGGGGAATAAATCCCAATCCAAAGGTAGCTGCTATGGATGCTGTACTAATACCTGCATCAACTATTCCTGAAGCTACTGATAAGGCAACATCTTGATGGTTGTGAGCAATATGGTTAAATGTCTTCATAGCCTGGAATGGCACTCTTTGTTCTTGGAGTTTCCGTTCTAAAAGCATCCGACTACCAGAACCCACTTCATGAACGATGGTAGTTGCACCAAATTCTACCAAGTCGGCAACTGTTTTAATTCCCATTGGGTTTTCTGGTGGGACTAACAATCCCTCTTGCCAAACTCCAAGGGTAATTAAAACTGCATTCTTACCAGCTAAAGCTGTTCGTACAAAAGGAACGTTATATTCGCCTGTCTGAGGATCGTATAAGTGCATTCCCGCGATGTGAACTTCACCTCGGCAAAGACTACGCAATGCCTTCTTACTGTGGGCAAAACGATAATGAACGCGCAGTCTTGGATGCCAACGTTCAGTTGCTTTTGCTAATAGGGAAAGCACGGGTGTACAACCAGCAATCACAACTGTATTTTGCAACTTCTCAACATCGTCCAACAACCGAACCACGACTTTATTTCTTACGAACTGGCTTTGTGCTTCATCCTGGAAGTAACCGTCGCTGCTCTTTATAAGACCCTGCGCCAAAGCTATCTCGGAAGCTAATGACAGTTGACTGATGTTGGCGAACTTTTTCACAGGTAGTGTTTCACCATCAGAGGGAATCATTTCCATACGAAAAGCATCGTTTCCAACAAGGGGATAAGCTATCCATTGTTCTCCAACCCGCGCCAGAGTAACTTGTGATGGCTGTTCCTCCAAAGCTGAACCAGCGACAATTGCCTCAATTTCAGGGAAATCTTCATCTAGCCAAAATAAATCTTCAACTTTGCAGCCAAGTGCTTTGGCTAAATGCAGGCACATAGCCACAGAAGGAACACATTGTCCCGATTCTAGGCTGCCAATGGTCTGACGGGTGACACCAATTATGTTAGCTAAATCTTGCTGGCTCAAGTGCAAGCGAGTTCTAACAAACTTCAGGTTATTGCAAAGATTTACATCTAGTTTCATAAGGCTGTAAGTAAGTCGGTGAAATAAAACCAAACTATGTAAAGAAAAGTAAATAAGGCTCAAACTCTTTCTCCCCCTGCTCCCTGCTCCCTGCTCCCTGCCCCCTGCCTTATCCCAACAATAATTATTTATATCGGCCTACTTATCTCTCCCTGAGAATCAAAGCGGATTCCTATATAAATTTTGAATTAACTCCACTAAATCTGATGTTCTCTATAACTCTCCTTCGTGAGTGATTTTTTCATAAATTATGCTTGTTAATTTTTCCTTTCTTGTGGTAATAATGACTGATTAAATATTTTTTCTAGACGAGTTATTCCCCAAAAATTTAACATTTTTTCCCCTACTTCTTGCGGGTAAAAGAAGTGAAAAAAATGATAACCGTTAGGACATTCCCAAAGTCGATCTTCAAGCTTCAATACTTGTAACCATTTGGTTAATGCACTTGGATGAACAATGGGATCGCTTTTACTACCACATACCATCATGGGCATAGAAACACCGCCTTGAGGTAACTCGACTAATTTGAACAGAGAGTGCGGAAGAGGGGATTGTTCTAAATCTCTAGATAATATAGCCATTAATTTTTTAGTAGTATCATGAGTTGGCGTACCAAATAGATGACGAACACTACTAGCTAAAACCTGTTCGCGACTCATACTAAATACTTTTCTTTGCAGATAATAGTGGACGTGCCAAGTGTTAGCAGGCTGAGATGCTACAGCTAACAAAACTAGCGATCGCACTTTTTGGGGATAACGACGAGCAACACTTAAGGCAATGGCACCACCAGCACCATGACCTGCTAAATGTATAGGATGAGAATAATCTTTTAAAAATTCATTCACCAACTCTACAGCTTCATCTATGGATCTACCTTCGTCTTTGTGATAACAATACTCCCATTCAAATACATTCACATTCTGCGATATGTATCGTAGTAATGGTCGATCGAAACGCTGCAATACTTCGCTAGAAGCGATCCAAAGGACATCGACATCATCAATCATAAATACTCTAATGCTTCAAAATTAGGGAATAATCAACTCCCTTCGGGAGAGGGAACAGGGAACGGGTAAGGGGGAACAGTCCGTTCATTCCCTCTCTTCACTAAGACGGTTTGAGTCCCCCGCCTACAGGCGGAAAGTCTTGGTTGGGGATTTAAGCCCCCACCACAGACAGTCCCTGTTCCCTATTCCCTATTCCCTGTTCCCCGTTAATTTTTCTTGGTTGTATCTCTGCGTTACAAAAGCCGTTTTTGTCGGAGGTCATATTGATGGTTGAAAAATTTCACTGACACTTCGCAAGTATATCATGCATATAGCCAGGATATTTAACATCAAGAGATATTGTTGGTGAAAGCACAGCTGAAAATAAGCATCACTTTTTGGCGATCACGCCATTCATTTAGTTATTTTTAATACAAATTGCTCAAATCTAAATAGCCACTTTTATAAGCTTTAAACTCTTTGTACTTACAAAATATAGTTATAGGTTTATACTATAAAATAGCTGAGAACTAAATAAAAATATTGATGCAGTTGTATGATTACAATTATCAGGTTCTCATGACCTAACTTTTCACATTCCATGAAAAATCACAAGCAAGAAAGCGTGAAAGAATTTCTTATTCTAAGTTAAAAAACTGTATTTAAAAATACAGTTTTTGAGATTTTTCTTGGGGACTTGTTTTATAAGTAAACTCATTCTGCCGCTAATATAAAAGCTAGCGCGTACACACAAGTATAGACCGCAAAGGTTTCAACTCTATTTTGGGCAACTTAGGGACTTCCAAGTAAAAAAATATTCCACAGAAGACTGTCAACGCTCAACAGTTAACAGTCAACGACCTGAATCAGAACAATTTATTTTTTGGAGTTCCCTTAATACTCCATTTATCCAGATTGGATCTGAATTTTTGGATATTTTTTTATTTTTAATTTCCTAATTGTAACTATGGATACTGTTTAAAAATTATTTGATTAACGCAAGTAAATTGGCCAAATGTATGATATTGTTTAATTATAGGGAATCTAAAGCACTTCAAGCACAACAGATCTCCAAGCACTTGCGCTGTAGTGAACAACAAATCCCATATAAATCCCATAAGTCAATCAATGGTTTGATGAACTGATGGTCTTGTTCTACAAGTTTCTGGAGGCTTGTGGAGGTACTCGATCGCTAGCAGTTCTGAAGTTCTGGGGAGACTTTGGTCTGCTGACAGTTCATCAATCACTTTTGGGATAGATATTTTATTTGTTAGAAGCAGTTTTTTATCAAATCATACAGGAATTCTATAGCAGTCCGATTTGATTAATGAACTGTATAAGTAGGCAAGAGGGTTATAAAAGAGTAAACTGTACGGAATTTTGTTCAAAATCAAATAGGATTCTTATATTTTAGTTGAGAAAAATATCGGCGTTGACTGTTGATTGTTGACAGTCAACGATTAACATTCAACAAGCCTAACACGTAATATTTCACAAATTATTTGGGATTGCTGTGGAATAAACCAAAGCTTTGGCGAATAAAAAAATAAAGTAATTAGCTGATAATATTATCAACTATTTTACAACCCATATAA
>NZ_JACKZU010000392.1:0-7476 GCF_014222165.1 Nostoc sp. 2RC | reverse complement strand
GTGAAACTGAGTTTCCCATTTATTCATTTATCATTGCTTTAATTTATAAGATTTTTGGAGGAGTTTCAGAGTTTTGGGGAAGATATTTTTCAATTCTTTGTTTTTTAGTAGCTCTCTATTTTTTATATCAATTAATTGTGAAAATTTTAGATCAACAAACCGCTTCTTGGTCTTGTTTATTTTTCGTTATTTTACCTTTAAATGTTTATTATAGTAGAACATTTCAACCAGAGTCGATGTTATTGATGTGTTCAGTTATCGGTATCTATTATTTTATTAATTGGCTGGATTTTGAAAAACAACAAGATTTAATTTTATCAGGTAGCTTTGTCGCCTTGGCTTGTCTCATCAAAGTTTTACCAATCATATACTTAGGAATACCAATTTTTTACCTAGCATGGGCTAAATATAACATCAGAGTTTTTTATCAAATATCTCTATGGATTTATAGCATTTTGATATTAATATCTGTCGCTGCTTGGTATTACCACGCCCATCAATTATTTTTAGACTATGGCAATACTTTTGGTTTTTGGTCGGGTTCAACTAATAGGTATAACTATAATATTGTACTGAGTTGGCGTTTTTGGACAGAAATATTTTTTAGGACTGTTGTGAGGCATTTTGCCATTTTTGGTTTTCCCATATTTTTGTTGGGTTTGTTCATTACTAGAAAAACTAGACAAGAGTATGTATTAGATATTTGGCTAATTTCAGTAATATTAACTTGGGTTTTAGTACCTATTACAAGTTTAGTTCATGAATATTATCAACTTCAATTTATGCTTCCAGCAGTGATATTCATGGGTAAAGCTTGTAGTTATTATTTGGAACAAGCTGCTGGACAATTTAATTATAAGAAAGCAATATTAGGGTGTTTATGTCTAACTGTGGCTGCTGGTTCTGTTATTTATACTGTTGATTATATGTTTAAAGAAAGAACAGACAAATCGGCTGTTTTTCAATTGGCACAGCAAGTCAAAGCAAATACTAAATCGGAATCGCTGATAATTGCTACTACTGCAAGCGACCCGACATTGCTTTATTTATCACATCGAAAAGGATGGTTAATTAACCACAATGATGTCACAGAAGAATTTATTTTATCTAAAGCTAAATTAGGAGCTAAATATTTAGTCGGAAGTTTTAATTTTATTGAGAGTTATAATTTGTTTGTGGATGACAACCAAAAGCAAAAAATCCAAATTTTTCTCAATAAATATCCCAATGTTTTGAAAGATGAGAAGAATTTTATTGCGGAATTACCGTAATGACAAAAGAGTATCTTGGTTAAGGAATTTGCCAATTCAACTACTTCTTGTGGGGTGGACATCTTGTGTGCCCTTGTTTACAGGCGGGCGAGACGCTCACCCCACAAAATTAAGTAATTAATTTCTTGGAAGCCCTGAGAGCTTATTTATCAGATTTATTGATTGCATTCAGAATTCTGATTGCTGAACTTTCACTAAATAATTTGTCAATATTTCAGCTAACACCTGTACGTGGGGTTCGTGGAGTAAAGAAAGGTGAGAACCAGGAATATAATGTATGTCTAATCCCCCGGCAACTATGTCACCCCAACCAAATTGCGGATCGTATTGTACACCTATACCTTCACCTCGGTTCTTGTCTTCAGTCCGTAATAAGATAGCTCCACCGGGATAAATTGGATAAGTATAGCGGCTAATAGCTTGAGTATTAATTTCTATACTTTTTAAATGTTTGTCAGTTTCAGGTAAATCAAGTTTGGCTTCCAAGTAACGTTTATATGTATTTTGGAGACGAGATTTATTCCAATAGCTCCATCGGAGAATCTTTTGCCAAAGATAGCCAACTCCTTGCTCAATAACGTTATTTAAATGCAAGAAAATGCGTTTGAAAAATGGCGATCGCCAACTATAACCAGGGCGACAACTATCAATGATAATTAAAATACCAATTTCTTCGCCTTTTTCGCGAAGTTGTCGAGCCATCTCAAAGGCAACTGCACCGCCAAAGGAATAACCGCCGAGAAAATAAGGGCCCTGGGGTTGAACAATTTTAATTTCTTGAATGTAGTGTGCGGCCATATCTTCAACGCTGGTATGGAAAGGATGTTTTACATCTAGTCCCTGTGGTTGTAGTCCGTAAAATGGTTGTTCAAAACCCAAATTTTTTGCCAATTCACGGAAACACAAAACTTCTCCACCCAGTCCGTGAACGCAGAAAAAAGGCGGTTTGGAACCATTGGGTTGAATTTCCACCAAGGATGACCAAGTAGCTGTTGATTTGTTTTTTACTGAAGTTTGATTTGTGGCTAAATTTTCTTCTTCGCAGATGATTTTGGCTAAAGCCTCTACAGTACTTGACTGGAAAAGAGTCGCAAGGGGTAGATTTTGATTAAATGTCTTCTCAATTTGCCAAAATAATTTGACTGCCAGTAGAGAATGCCCTCCTAATTCAAAGAAGTTATCTTGAATGCCGATGGGTTTGACGCCTAAAAGTTGTTGCCAAATTTCTGTTAGCTGGCGTTCCACTTCATTGCGGGGAGCAACAAAAGTTCCTTCTGGCTGTTGTCTTGATAAGTCCGGTGCAGGTAAGGCGCGGCGGTTTACCTTGCCGTTGGGGGTTAAAGGCATGGTCTCCAGCAAGACAAAAGCTGAAGGTAACATGTACTGTGGCAGCTTGGTGGAGAGAAAGCGGCGAATTTCACTGACTGTGGCTACTGAATCCTGATTTAGGATTGTGTAAGCTACTAAACGCACATCTCCTGGAATATCTTCACGGGCAATGACCACAGTTTGGAGTACATCTGGGTGTTGAGCTAACACCGTCTCAATTTCCCCTGGCTCAATGCGTATGCCACGGATTTTCACTTGATGATCTTTGCGGCCGAGGATTTCTAAAGAACCATCTGGACGATAGCAACCGCGATCGCCTGTATAATAAAGCCAATCTTGTTCGTCATTGCCAAAGAAATTTTTCACAAACCGAGAACGGTTTTCTTGCTGGGCATTGATGTAACCCAAACTCCGGAATGGAGTTCTAATCACTATTTCCCCTGGTTCTCCAATGCCGCACAGTTGATGATTTGGTGTGAAAACTAGCGCTTGGGTTTCTGGCAATGGCGTTCCTACTGGCTGTACTCCTGGGGTACATTCAACAGGTACTCGATAATAACACTTGGCTAAAGTTGTCTCTGTGGGGCCGTAGAGATTGACAATTTCCCCTGATTCTGGAAAAGCATCGCGCCACCGAAGTACAAGTGTTTCCTTGAGAGGTTCCCCAGCAAAAAATAACCAGCGTAAGTTACGGAGAAAAACTCCTGATGGTACATTTGCTAACCAAGATTGTGCCAAGGAAGGAACTGTGTGCAATACAGAAATTTCCTCGGCTTCTAAGTAAGGCAAAATTTTAGTCGGTTCTAAGTTATCGCCTTCCTCTGGCAAACACAAAGTTGCACCACTAATCAAAGGTAAGAAAATATCCCTGAGGACGACATCAAAGGAAAGACCAGTCAATTGGGCAACCCGGTCTTGCTGACCAATTTTAAATGTCTGGCGCTGCCAGTTGAGAAAATGCGCCATTCCTTTGTGACACCCCAACACGCCCTTGGGTACACCGGTAGTGCCGGAAGTAAAGAAAATATAAGCTGCATCGTCACCAGTGATTTGTGGCAAATTTACGCTTTGAGTACTGCCTTGGGGTGAATTGAGAATTGCTCCTGTATCTGGATTTACACGGATACTAATTAAAGATTCAGTTATGCCTTTGTCTTCTTGGATCTGATTATCTATATATAGTATGTATTTGGCCTTAGCTTCTTTGAGCATCAGTTGGTGGCGTTGGCTAGGCAATTTCGCATCGAGTGTCAACAGCACACCACCGCTTAAAAGCACAGCTGTCATACTTGCAATCAACCCAAAGCTGCGCGTCCCAAACACCGCCACCACATCTCCCCGCTGGAGTCCTTGGGATAATAAAGCCCCAGCTATACCTTGAGCTATTTTCCCCAATTGTCCGTAGTTCCAAGTCCGAGAACCTTGACGAAGTGCGGAATGTTCTGGCACAGAATTTACCCAAGAGGTAAACATTGTTGTTACCAGTTCGTACTCTGGTTCAGGTAACGCTGCTGTTGGTTCTGGCAGTAAAAATCGCGCTTTTGGTGTCACCAGAGAATACAAACTAATCTGATTTTCTGGAGCCGCAACAATTTGATTCAATAAATGATGGAATTGATGCAGCATTTCCATCATCCGCTCTGGGGTAAACAAATCGGTGTTGTAAACTAAATCAAGTTTGATTCCCTGGTTTTGTTCTGTAACATACAAAGTCAAGTCAAACTTGGAACCTGTTTCTAACATTGGGATTGGTTCTACAGCCACCCCTGGTATTTTCAGTTGGATGTCCCTCAAGTTGAGCATATTAAACCACACTTGAAACAGTGGGTTGCGGCTGGTATCCCGTTCTGGTTGCAGTTCTTCCACCAGTTTCTCGAAGGGCATATCTTGATGGGCATAAGCACCCAAGGCCATGTCCCGGACTCGACTCAACACCGAACGAAAACTAGGGTCGCCGGAAAAATCAGTCCGTAAAACCACAGTGTTAATGAAAAATCCAATCAGCCCTTCAACTTCAGAACGGTTACGTCCAGCAATGGGAGAACCAATGAGAATATCTTCTTGCCCAGAGTAGCGATGCAGTATTGTTCCAAAGGCCGCCAGCAAGGTCATAAATAAGGTGACGCCTTCCTGACGCGACAGTTCTGTGAGGGATGCACTCAAACTTTGGGGTAGCATTAATGACTCGGCCGCCCCTTGGTAAGTTTGCACTGGTGGCCGCGGTCGGTCAGTGGGCAATTCCAGTACAGTATTAGCACCTGCTAACTGGGTTTTCCAGTAGTTTGTTTGCTTGGACAAGACTCCACCAGACAACCATTGATGCTGCCAAGCAGCAAAATCGGCATATTGAATGGGTAATTTTCCTAAGACAGAAGGCTTACCATTTAAAAAAGCTTCATAAAGCGCTGCTAACTGCTGCCAGAGGATACCCATTGACCAACCATCTGAGGCAATGTGGTGCATGACTAACAAAAGTATCTGCTCGTGTTCGTTTATTTGCAGCAAGCTAGCCCGCAGCATCAAATCAGATTCTAAGTTGAAGGGGGGTTGCGCTTCTTGAGTCAGGAGATATTTTGCTTGCTCCTGCGTGACTTTAATTACCTTGAGTTCCACTGACCGGGGTGCCCTAATTAGTTGTATGGGGCTACCGTCGGGTGATTTAATAAAGTTTGTTCGCAGTGCTTCGTGGTGAACAACGATGGCATCTAAGGCCTGTTGCAATACACCCAAGTTTAATTCGCCTGTTAAGCGTTGTGCATCTGCAATAATATATGCCCTGCTGTTGGGTTCCAACTGCTCTAAAAACCAGACTCGTTGCTGGGCAAAGGATAAGGGCGCTGCTTCTCGGTTGGCAATTGGGGGAATGGCCTGATTTTCGGGATGATTTTCTGGAATTTGGTTTTGAGCAATGGCTTGAGCTAAATTAGCGATCGTGGGATTTTCAAACAAAACTTGCAACGGTATTTCTATGCCGAAGGCTTGGCGAACCCTAGACATCACTTGCGTAGCCAGCAGTGAATGGCCTCCCAATTCA
This sequence comes from Nostoc sp. 2RC, assembly GCF_014222165.1. Taxonomy (NCBI): domain Bacteria; kingdom Bacillati; phylum Cyanobacteriota; class Cyanophyceae; order Nostocales; family Nostocaceae; genus Nostoc; species Nostoc sp. 2RC. Next base: position 1,842 of record NZ_JACKZU010000392.1, on the reverse strand, counting down.
AAAAAGTTGTTGTGGATGCCTACTTGTTGCAAACGCAGAACTTTTGCCCAAATGCTTGCTAAGACTTCTTCTGTGGGGTTTTGGGGAGGGACAAAGTTACTTGAAAGATTCAGGTCGGATATATCAGGTGCAGGCAAAGCCCGACGGTCTATTTTCCCATTGGGGTTTAATGGCAAGGTATCTAAAAATACGAAGTAAGCGGGCACCATGTATTCTGGTAGCCGACTTTGCAAAAACTGGCGGATTTCAACCTGAGTGGGCGTTTTCCCTGGCTTAGCAACTATGTATGCCACCAACCGCTTATCGCCAGGAATATCTTCTCTAGCCATCACTAAAGTCTGCGCCAGCGCCGGATGTTGGCCCAGTACAGCTTCAATTTCTCCCAATTCAATCCGGAAACCCCGTATTTTCACTTGGTGGTCAATGCGACCAACAAACTCGACATTACCATCGCTGTTGTAACGTGCCAAGTCCCCAGTTTTGTAAAGGCGTGCCCCTTCTTCAGAGCTAAAAGGATCGATAATAAACTTTTCTTGAGTTAATTCTGGACGGTTCAAATAGCCCCGTGCTAAACCAATACCGCCTATATGTAGTTCACCTGACTCGCCATCAGGCACTGGCTGTAAATTTTCATCGAGGATGTAAATCTGGGCATTGGTAATGGGGCGACCAATGGGAGCAATGGTGTAATTACTGCCCCGTTGGCAAGTCCAGAATGTGGTATCAATGGAAGCTTCTGTGGGGCCGTAACAATTGTGTAAAACATTGTCCAAATTTAATTTGGCAAAAAATCGCTCTATGAGTTCTACGGGTAAAGCTTCACCACCACAGGTTACGTGTCTGAGAAGTCGGCAATTTTCAATTCCTTTTTCTTCCAATAAAACACGCAGTACTGAAGGTACTAAGGCGATGACAGTAATTTGCTGTTGGGCGATCGCTTTGATAAGATAGCCAGCATCTTGATGTCCCCCAGGACGAGGTATAATTAATTGCCCTCCAAAGCACAACGGCCAGAATATCTGCCACACTGAAGGGTCAAAACTAAAAGAAATGGTGAGTAAAACTTTGTCTGTCTGAGTTAATCTAAAGGTTGTTTGCCGCCAGTGTAATTGATTGCAAATTCCTCGGTGAGGAATCATTACACCCTTGGGCTGTCCTGTAGAACCAGATGTGTAAATTACGTAAATTAAATTATCAAGGATCGTCTGATTTTCAGGATTTTCTTCGTTATTTTGGCTGTTTTCTTGCCAAAACAAGTCTAGACAAATGACTTGCGCCTGATGCGGTGGTAAATCCTTGAGTAATTTTTCTTGGGTTAACAACACTGGTGTTTGTGTATCTTCCAAGATGAAAGCTAAGCGCTCTTTTGGATATGACGGGTCTAAAGGCACATAAGCGCCTCCAGCTTTGAGAATTCCCAACAGCCCCACAATCATCTCTAAGGAGCGCTCTAAACATATACCCACAAGTACTTCTGGCCCAACGCCTAAAGTACGTAGATGGTGTGCTAGTTGGTTTGCTCGTTGGTTTAACTGCTGATATGTAAGTTGTGTATTTTCAAATACTACAGCAATTGCTTGGGGCGATCGCTCTACTTGCATTTCAAAAATTTGATGGATACACAAGTTACCAGCAATTGTCTGGGTATCACTACATTCCTGTAGAACTTCTGTGTGAAAAATTTTAGTTAAGTTATCTAACGAAATATTTCCTTTGCCTTCTGAACTATAACTGTCTATTTGCATTTTCTATATATCAATAACTTACGAAAGTCTTTAGTTAAATTTGTGTTGTTACTACAGGCAAAGTCCCCATTGATTTAATAATAATCACCATATATTG
>NZ_JACKZU010000391.1:0-7516 GCF_014222165.1 Nostoc sp. 2RC | reverse complement strand
GTTTTACCCCACCCCTCAATCCCCTCCCCGAACTTCGGGGAGGGGATTGAGGGGTGGGGTAAAACCGCTGTGGGACAAGCGTTTAAGCTTAAGTTGACACCAATGGCGAGACGCCCATCCCACAAGAAATTTTATTGCAACATTTAAGGCTTGCCATCCACTACAGATACTTATAGAATTTACGACCTAAACGGAGTGTAGGGAAGCAATCCCAGCCTCAGGGGGTTTTGATAGTGCTTGTAATTCTTCCCAACTGTAGTGACGGGGTAATTCAATTGGTTTGCTATTGGCTCCTAATCCCAACTTAACTGTAGGCTGGAGTTCGTGAATCAATTCCTCGGCGTATTGTGCTAGTTTATTGCCTGCAACTCCACCAGTAATTGCTCCTGCAACGCCACCAATGGCAGCACCAACCTTACCAGCAATTGACCGGCCTAATGCCGCTCCAGCAATTCCACCTCCTACTGCACCCAATCCCATTGCAATAAGATGAGTATTAGAAGATGTTTGGTTTTGCATTTCTAAATTAGTTTGTTTATCATTCATAAATTTGTCCAGTTGTAAAGAATCGACAACAATCAACAGTCAACAGTCAACGGTCAACAGTCTTCTAAAAAATATTTTTTACTTTGAAGTCCCTTATCTAATATTTTCAATGCTTGGACGCTCCAATAAACGACGTTGTTCTCCTTGCTGAATTTCACGTTCTAAGAAATAATTCAGTAAAGTTCGCAGCAAAACAATCGCTCCCAAATTCAAAATATCTTGGCGAGTTGGTGCTACTGCTGTCCGCAAAATATCGCTGGCAACAGTGAATTCCAACCCCAATGCTAGGACTCGTCCCAATTGCAGACGAACTACTTCTGTGGCATCAAAATGTTGTTTGGAGCGAGAAAACAACAATTGCAAATAGGCAGCAATCCCTCGAATTACTGCTGTGCCAATTACAACTGCTGCGGCAATTTCTGTGCCTGCGGCTAAATAACCGACAATAACTTTCAGCCATGTTTCTAAAGGAGTAGTTTCCCTAGCCTCTCCCCCGCCTTCTACATTCAAACTCAACAGCAAAACTAATCCAAGAATTAAAGCTAGGGGCAATAGCAAAGTAATTAATGAATTGCGCGATCCCTCTGTTTTCATGTTTACTTTATTCTTTGAGTTATGCAGTCACCAACGCGCAAAGCATTGGCCATAATTGTTAATGTCGGGTTAACGCCTGAATTTGAGGGGAAAAAACTACTATCTACAATATACAGATTATCAACATCATGGGTACGGCAATTGAGGTCAAGAACTGAGGTTTGGGGATCTGTACCAAATCGACAACTACCGCATTGATGGGCTACTGCTTGTTCTGGTATATGAGTGCGGGGATAAATGCTAAATGGTAGAACGTGTTTAGCACCACGGGAAACTGATTTGAGTACAGATGTCCAACGGTGAATTAGGCGATCGCTTGCTTCAATATTATTAGGTGTGTAGTCAATGTGAATCCTGTCACCTACCACACGAATCCGATTATTTGGATCTGGTAAATCTTCTGTTTGCAACCACCAACCTACCGATCTCTGTGCTAACAAATGTCGCTCAAAATGAGGAATTAACTTGACAAAGGGAGCCATTAATGGTGGGGCTTCTGCGGGAATCATATCAGCTAGGACATTACCTGTATTCTGCACCATACCCATTGGATAAGGAAAATCAGGTTCTCCCCAGTAAAAATCGTTAACGGCGATGGTTTTTTGAAACTGAGCGTGATTTACATCTAGATGTATTGAAACTATGGCAGTTTCCGACTGTTTCATGAAATTCCGCCCCACCAAATCGGAACTGTTGGCCAATCCGTTGGGATGTTTGTCGTTAGCAGAACGTAACAGTAAAGCAGCTGAGTTAACAGAACCACAGGCAACCACCACAATATCGCCTGTAAACCAATGCTGCTTGCCAGCTATTTCTGCTTCTATCTTTGTAACTTCTCGTCCCGACTCACTAGTATGCAACCGTAACACCTTAGCATTAGTCAAGAGGGTAACATTCGCATATTTTTCACAAGCCGGACGAATAGCATTAACATCAGCATCAGCTTTTGCGTGTACTAGGCATGGGTAGCCGTCAAATGTATCACAACGAATACAGGGGCTATTGGTGCGATCGCTTTCATTCAGCTTTAATCCTAGTGGTAGGTGGAATGGGTAATATCCCAGTTCGCGTATACCATCGGCAAGAACCTGCATATCCGGTTCGTGGCTAACTGGCGGATAAGGATATGGCTGGCTGCGGGGTGGTTCGGTTGGGTCTTCTCCTTGCTGACCATGCACGTCATACAGCTTTTCTGCTTCTGTGTAGTAAGGCTCAAAGTCTTGATATTTCAAAGGCCATGCCGGAGAAATCCCGTCTTTATGAATTACCTTTTCAAAATCTCGCTCCCGCAATCGTATTAAGGCCGCACCATAAAGTTTAGTATTGCCACCAACCCAATAACCTGTCTGGGGTTGAAAGGCTTTACCTTCTTTGTCGTACCATTCCTCATCGGTATGATAGCGATGTTTTTGATAAACTTCCTGTGGGTTCCAGTTAGCTTTTTCTCTCGGCAAAAAATCGCCTCTTTCTAAGACTAAAATCTTTTTACCTGTAGGTGCAAGACGATGAACTAGTGTCCCTCCACCTGCTCCTGTACCAATAACGATAATGTCGTAATTTTCTGTGATGCTCGTCATAATTTCATACTTATTACCACTAAATCAGTCTTAATCTGGCGTTTTCTATAAAGTCATTTGCCAATACTTTGAGCTAGTTTTTATTTTTTTTGAAGAAGAATACAGAATTCAGAATGGGTTAAACGCCCCGCTACCGCTAACAGAATTCAGCAATCTTGACGCTACGCTCGAAGACTCGCTCTAAGCGTACCCCTGCTCTTAAGCAAGTTACGCGTAGCGTCTCTAAGAGTTGCCATACCGCAGTCTTTACGCTGCGCTATCCGCCAGTCGTACAAAATACCTTTCCTGTATTCTGACGACTGACGCCAATATTGCTGTTTGATAACCCTATATAGTTCTCAAGATAGATTCTTTTACTTAGAGTAAAACTTTAATTAAAATACTGCTTCCACCCAATGGATTATACCGATTAAAAATTCACATATTACGAAAGCTAATGAACTTATAATAAAGCTCCAGATTTATCAACTAAAGTATCAAAACTTGAATTATAAGCAGCACTTATTAACGATAAAAGTTCATTGTTTTAACGTAATCTATATCTATGGTTTGAGGTAAATATATAACAACAAAATAACAATGAAGTTGAGACAAATTACCTTTGTTTGGAAATTTAGTGTAGCTTTATAGCAATTTAGTTGAAAGTGCTATTTTTTGTGAGCGATCGAGTTTAAATAACAGGAGATTCCTATGGCTGAAGCCATTGAGATTTATGACCATCGCTTGGGTGCTATTGTATCTCCGGATGCTGCACTGCAAAAACTGGCTAACGGTGCAGTTCACAGCGAAGGCCCTGTTTATATCCACGAAGACGATAGTGTTGTGTGGAGCGATGCTCACGGCAACCGCCTATTACGATGGAGTCTCACCGATAATGTGAGCGTTCTACGGGAGCCATCTGATTATCAAAGCGGTAATTACCGAGACTTGGAAGGTCGTTTGGTGGCGTGTTCGTCCGGTTTGCGCGCCATCATCCGCCGTGAAGGCGATGGAGAATGGAAAGTTTTAGTCGATCGCTACCAAGGTAAACGCCTCAACAGTCCCAATGACTTGGTAGTTAAAAGTGACGGTACAATTTGGTTTACCGATCCGCCCTATGGAATTACCGAGCCAAATCAAGGTTATGGTGGCGAACAAGAACAACCCGGAAGTTATGTATATCGCTTTAACCCAGCAACAGGTGAGATTTATCCTGTGGTAACAGATATGGTACGCCCAAATGGACTGGCTTTCAGTCCAGATGAAAGTTTGTTGTATGTTTCAGATACAGCTGCATTTAATATTCCAGGCGGGCCTCATCATATTCGCGTCTACGATGTTGTAGATAGTCGATGGGCAAAAAACGGACGCGTGTTTGCAGTCATCGAACCAGGACAACCTGATGGACTGAGGGTTGACGAACATGGCAATGTTTTTACAACTTCTCAAGACAGCGTACAAGTATATAGCTGTGATGGAACTCCATTAGGAAAAATTTTCGTACCGGAAACATGTGCTAACCTGACTTTTGGTGGTAAAGAACGACATCGCTTATTTATCACAGCCGGTCATTCCTTGTATGCGATCGACCTTCAAACCCGTGGTGTACAGCTATGATTTATCAATTTGTGCTGGGTATAGCGATCGCTATGTGGGTACTACCAAAGGTAATCACTTTTATATTAGTTTCAGTTAATTATTCATTCCTTGGCCCTTATCTTTTAAGTTCTCTGACTCATGCATATCCTAGCGGAATCCCAGGATTAGCACTTTTACTGCTCAGAGTTAGCGTTGGCGGTTTGTTTTTGCTCCACGGCTACCCCAAAGTAAAACATCTGCGTCGCTGGGCAGAATCCATCAATACACCAGTGTTTCTTTGCTTTATATCTGCGTGGACAATGTTAGGTGGTGGATTTTTCCTAATCTTGGGATTTCTCACACTTTTGGCAACTTTGCCGATTTTGGCTTCTATGTTATTTGCTATATTGTTACATCTAATAGAAGGTAAGCCCTTTGTGGCTACAGATCCTTATTTAATTCCCGGAGATCAGTATAAAGGCCCTTTAGGAAAAAGCGAACCACCTAGTTGGGAAAAAGCCTTTATGTATTGCGTGATGCTAATTGCGATCGCTGTTTTTGGCCCTGGTGCTTATTCCCTAGATGCTTTAATTTTTGGAGGGTGATGAGGAGGAAGAAAAAACAGGCCGATCTGAACTCTATTGCCTGATAGTGCTTAAAACGATTGAATACTCACAAATTCCTCACAATTTTTTCTTATTTTGATACTCACAATTGGTTTATATTTTGGTGTTGTGCCCAAATATAACTAGAAATCTGCAATATGGACTGAAAAGGCTGTTTAGCTTTAATGTAGCAATTCTTTATACCCTTATGGTATAAGTATTTTTAGACCATGTTGCCAGATATTATACGCATCCTATCTCAATATTTGTTGGATGCCGTTTGAATTTTGGGAGTGTTCCGTTAGTTTCTAACTCCTCTAATCACAATTAGAACTTTTTCATTCAGCCTTACTTATTTGGAATAAAGCGAATGACAGCAGATCTTTTAGCACGGAAGGAAACATCCTTCGTTCTTTGGCATGTCGGCAATACTACTCCAGTTCCATCTTTAATCGTTGGGCAAGTAAAACCAGGCGCACCATTAACCTTCATCGATAAACAGGAATTCCCCTTGACGCAAGTTCCTGGTTTCCCAGACCTTTGGGAAATTTCAGCAACAAAATGCAACCTTAAAGATGGTGAAGTTTATCATTACTGGTTTGAAGTTACCGTCAGTCATCCCGATCCTAATCGAGCTGGTAAGCGTCTGCGGGTTACTGACCCCACTGCATACATGGTAGATTGGCGTTTAACTCCCTTCGTCGATTCTCCCTTCAATGATGACGATCGCTACCCCCCGGCTGTAATCAAATGTGCGATCAAAGATGGAGTCGCCAAACTTGTAGCTGCTGACTTGGGTGGGGAGGAAATTAGCTTTCCTCATACAACCAAACTTGAGACCCTACCAACGAATAACCAGTTGGTGATTTATGAACTCCCCACCACCTGGTCGCGATCGTCGGAAGTCGGGGGGCGTAACATGGGTGTTGGTACTTTCCTTGATGTGGCTGCCCTCATTGAAAAAGATCTCGAAGCTCCAGATTTTTCTGAGCTTGATGTGGTAGAGAAAGGAAAGTCTTATTTAACTGAACTCGGTATCAACGCCCTCGAACTTCTTCCTCCCGCCGATAGCACTTATAATCGCCAATGGGGCTATGGCACCACTAACTACCTGGCTCCAGACTTTGAACTCGGCTTACCCAGCTTCTACAGTTGGAGTACACCAAACCGCGACCTTGCCAAGCTGATCGATATTTGTCACACCAATGGCATACGCTTTTTTGTGGATACGGTCATGGCTTTCTCGAAAAACAACCCTTATCTTGCGGTGGCGTGTGACGACTTCTTCATCCTCGACCCTTCTCAAGCTAAATCAGACCCAGACGCTCACAACTCACGTGCTAAGGATGATAATAACCTGCGTAACGCTTACGGGGCTTCCCTTTTCCGCTACGCCAAAATGCTTCGAGGATACGATCCCATATCGGGGAAAGTTCAAACTATCTCGCCTGGTCGTCAACTGATGAAGACCGCACTAACCCGTTGGATGAATGACTTCCACATTGACGGACTGCGACTTGACAGCATTGAAAATGTTTATAATTGGGACTTTATTCAGGAATACAAAGATCTTGCTCGCGAACTCAATCGGCTGCGCTTCGCAGTACAAGGAGCTAGCGGTGCGGAGGAACGTTTCCTGGTTGTTGGTGAAGAACTCAGTGAACCCAAAGCCCTCCTATCCCAACAGCGACTCGATGGTCTTTGGCACCAAAGCTTTAAGGACTACATCCGCATGGCTCTCATCGGTCGCCATCACGAAAGCGAACCTTGGAACTTTGCCGAAACAGTCCGTAAAGCAATTGATTGTCGTCGATTCGGCTATTCTGACCTGACTCAAGCGATCCTTTATCTGACTTCCCACGATGTCGAAGGCTACCGAAACGAACGTCTCTACAACTTCTTTCAGGAAAATGGCGTTTCTGATTGCGAAAAACGTTTCAAGTTGGCTTTCACCTGTCTCCTTACAGCAGTTGGCATTCCCATGATTCTTGCTGGTGACGAATTTGCCGACCAGCACAATCTTTTTGACGCTAAGGGAAATGTTAATCAGGAGGGTGGTAAGCAAGTCGATCCCGTACACTTTGGTCGCCTTGCCGATCCCTGGCGTAAAAACGTCAAGGATTATGTCTCTCGCCTCATTAAATTTCGCACCAGCTATGATGCCCTTGCGGTTAACGACACGGACTTCCTTCACGTCGATTTGAATGACAATAAGCGAGTGTTGGTGTGGCGTCGGGGTCGCCTTAACTCAGACAAACAGGTTGTGGTGGTCGCAAACTTTTCTGATTTCATAACTTCCAATGCAGAAAGTCCTGGTGCTGAATATTTTGTAAACAATTGGCCTGCTACTCCACCAGGAAAACATTGGTACGAAGTTTCACAAAAGGATGCCAAACGTCTTGTCGATTCTAATCGAGTAGGGCGTGAACCAATATATTCCTGGGAAGCTAAGGTTTATGCCTTGTTCTAATGAATACAGTATTGAATTCTCAGTAGAACCCAAAATTATTTGTTTGGGCGGGGTGTAGAGAACGTGTAATACCGATTCAAAAAATGTTTGCGACAGATACCCCACCCGCCTGACGGCACCCTCCCCTTGGCAAGGGGAGGGTGCCGTCAGGCGGGTGGGGTATCTGT
>NZ_JACKZU010000390.1:0-7557 GCF_014222165.1 Nostoc sp. 2RC | reverse complement strand
GTTATTAACCTTGTTTTTACTTAATTTATAAATATTATAAATGTTAAAAAATCGAATTATCTTAGGATAAAAATTCTTGCCTAGTAAGAAATACAGCAGTAATATTATCAATGATCTACGTTGTTAGCTACTATATTTTTATTCATAAAGAAAATATATATTATACATTAAGATATTCCGTACTGAGGTTTGATAACGATATTTCAAGTTTTTGCTAATCTACGAGACGATAGATAAAATCTATTACTTTTGATAGGTGAATTTTGAATTTTTTTTTGGTAAAAAGTCGCTCTAGTGGCTAAACTAATTGCATATGGAAATTTACTCATCTCTCTGTTAGCTGAATTTAACATAATGGATTTTAGTCAATTCCTGGCTGACAAAACTGATATCATCCTAAACAAGTGGGTGAAAGCAGTTCGTAAAGATCAACGGATTGAAAGTGCTGATGATTTATCTTATACAGCCATTAGAAATCATATTCCCAGTGTTTTGAAAGCAATGGTAACGGTACTTTCAAAATCTGAGGAGAATGACATTCAATCGATCATTGTTGCGAGTTTTGAGCATGGGGCGATTCGAGCCGAACAAGGTTTTGATGCAACAGAAATTGCCAGAGAATATCATCTATTAAGAACAGTAATATTTGACACTATTCACGCCGATTTATTGAAAGGAACACCGGCAGAAATTATTCGTTCTATGCGTTTGATTGACGCTATTGTAGATGAAGCGATCGCTCGCTGTTTTAAGAGTTATGTTGAAGAACGGTTGCGAGAACTGAGGCAGTTACAAACATCATTAACACTGCACAATCAGGAATTGACAAGGTTAATTAGCGCTAATCAAGAGTATATTTCCCAACTAGCCCACGAATTAAAACATCCCCTAACTTCAATTATTGGATACTCGGATTTATTTTTACGCCAACAACGCAAAAAAACCAAGGTAAAAGACAACTATACCAATTTAGAACATATTGAGCGGGTGTTACGTAATGGTAGACAATTACTTCACTTAATTAATGATGTGTTGGAACTTTCACGCTATGATGCGGGACAAATAAAACTGCAATTAGCACCGACGAATGTGCCGGAACTCATTCATAATGTCTGTGAAATGTTGGAACCTTTAGCTGTAGAGAAAAACTTGAAAATCGTATTCGATTGCCAGCGCGCTCCTCAAGATTTACTTACAGATTCATTTCAATTGCAACAAGTTGTTACTAATCTTATTAGTAATGCAATTCGTTATACAGAGTCTGGGACTATTATTGTAATGTGTCAAGTGTTGGAGAAACAGAAATGGGCGATCGCAGTTTCCGACACTGGAATTGGCATTGCACCAGAACACCAAGCCGAGATATTTGAACCTTATTTTCGGGTAAATGCTGGCGATCGTCCTTACCTTCCTGATAGTACAGGATTAGGGTTGGCAATAGTTTGGCGGTTAGTGAAATTATTACAAGGCGAAGTTAACTTAGTTTCTGAAGTGGGAGTTGGTTCGACTTTCACTGTAGTTTTGCCATTGGAATTGCAAATGTGAGATATTTTAGGAAACAGCATATCCTGTGTGTTGCCTGACATTTTGTGGATGAAATGCTAAGACAATTTTTTCTTTGGGAATTCCTGCTGCAACTAATTCATGGGTAACTCCATCTTCTGTGTCATCACGTTGCACCCAAATTTTGTCATCAATAATGTCAATATGAACTAAGCAACCATGAATTCGCTTGACACCATCCCAGCCTAACGTTATCAGTAAATAACTGTCATTTTCGCGATCAAAAATTGTTTGACATTTAAGATCGCCGTAAGAATAAGGTATTTGTGTGTAGGGTACTAATACCTGTTTAATAATGCGTCGATAATTATCTAAGATGTCCATTGGATAATCCTCTCAACCTCTGGATTAAAAACTAGTAACTTGAGATTCTCAGTTTCTATTAAAAGTTTACCAATAGGTTCTTCAAACAAAGTCGTAAATACGCTGTCGCGTACTGCCAAATATAATGTTCTTTTTGGTTCTAGGCGCTGGATAACAGCACGATACATAATAAATCCTCCAATGGCATCTTTGAGATCTGCCATTTCTGAGGGACTGACAAAACTTTTAATTTCTACAGCTATTTTTCTATTTCCTTGTTCTGCTGCTAAGAGTTGTTTAGCTCCTAAATCTACATACATATCCTTTTGACCCCATTTTAAATGTAAGGGATCGTCAGTAATTATCCAGCTTTCTTTAATTAAAGCATTTTTCACAGCATCATGATAAATATCTCTTGCAGGCATATCAAAGTATTTAAATTACAACAATTTTCCTGGGATTAGTTTTGATTTAGTTTCTGTACATTTTGAGTGAGATGAAAAATAATTTCTACACCAACCCTTGTTTTTTCAATTTAACTAATGCATCTTCAGCAGCAGCTTTTTCAGCATCTTTTTTATTACGTCCCTTACCTTCGCCGTAGATTTTTTCAGCTACAAGTACTTTAGCTACAAATTCCGGTGCGTGGGACAAACCGCCTGTTTGGACTGTGATATATTTAGGAGGAGTTTGTGTAACATTGCGTTGTACCCATTCTTGAAAGCGATTCTTTGCATCTACATTAGAACGGGAAATCACAATTTGTTCGGGTACAGAATTAAACAGTGGTTCTATAATTGCGCGAACTGCTTGAATATCTGAATTATTATCTAGATAATAAGCACCAATAACAGCTTCAAAGGTGCTGCTAAGTAAATTGGGATTATAATATCCTCCGTCTTGAATAGCACCTTTTCCTAAGCGCATTTTAAAGTTTAAATCTATTTCTTCAGCGAATTTTGCTAGCTGCTTTTCATCCACCAACGCAGAACGCCGCCGCGTTAATTCATCTTCTCCCTTTTCTGGATGACGGCGATAAAGATATTCCCCACTTAAGAAATTCAGCAAAGCATCACCGAGAAATTCTAGGCGTTCGTTATGTTCGCCTTCTCCTGGGTTTTCATGAACATAAGAACGGTGAGTCAGCGCACGGCGTAGAAGTTTTTCATCACGAAATTTGAGAAGTTTGTGCATTTTTATCTTTTGTTTTTTTGTCTTAGCCAATTGATTGAGGAGGGTAGATAAGATACCTACCCTGCAAGATAAAATACTCAAAAATTTGAGCTACTATTTAGAAATAGTTACCTTTTATCCAGATAGGCGGATAAATACTGTTTCCACGAGTGTTATTACACTTAAAACAAGAAAGACGCAAGTTTTCAAAAGAATTAGAACCTCCACGACTCTTAGGTAAAAGGTGTTCAATCGTCAGCTTTTCTTGGGGTAGATTCTGGCGACACCACCAACAGTTAGAGTCATATAAATCAAGAAGTTGCTGTTTTTTATTACGTTTTTGTCTCGAATTCATTGTCTTGATTTTCCATTTTAGTTAATGTTTGCAACAGCAATGGAATATCACACATCTAGTGTTAGCAAATTTATTTTGAGGAAAATTATCAAAAATGAATCTTCCCCTATGAAAAAATTTGCTATCTAAGCTTTTGTTTGGTTGAAGTCTCAGCCGTAGAATTCCTGGCTTACTACCAAGTTTCGCGTCATCCCGTCCCCTGAATATTTATCCAAACATCTCATCTTCCCTTTGAAAGTCTAGTCAATCGGTTGACCTGACATTGGGCTGAATACTCAGCTGAAGGGATGACACGAAGCTTGGCAGTAAACCAGGAATTCTGCTGCTGAGACAACACCAAAAACTTGCATTTTAGAGTGCGATTATTTATGTTGTCCTAAATACACATTTGCATACGTAATCTGGGATTGTCAATATAGTCATTTATGAAGATTTGTCAAAGCGATCGCTTGATATAATCCTACTTAAAAGGAGCAGGTAACAAGCAAGCTGAAAATAACATCAAATCTAGCAAACTCACACAAGCGAGGTAGCCATAACGAACAATTGCTTTTTATGTGTCAATGTTGTTAGAACAAAGATAATAACAGTATTAATTATATAAAGTGAGAAAATATGTACATCCAAATTAAGCCAGAATTAGAGCAATTTATTCAGGCGCAGCTTGCAACTGGTAGATTCGCTAGTGCAGATGATGTAATAAATGAAGCCTTTAAACTGCTACAAGAAAGAGAGCAGCGAATTGAAGAATTACGGCAAAAAATTGCTTTAGGAACTGAACAAATCGCTAAGGGACAAGTAACTGATGGTGAAGTTGTATTTGCCAGATTCCAAGAAAAAATTCGTAAAATTGCTGAGGAATCTTCTGAATGAACAATTATTCACTTTCAGATGCAGCAATTCGAGATTTAGACGAAATTTGTGAATATATTGCCCGTAGTAACCCAAAAGCAGCAAGTAAGCTTTTTGATGACATTCGCCAGAAGTGTAAATTAGTAGCTAATTTTCCTAATATGGGAAAAAGTTATGCAAGGTTTGTACCAAATTTACGCGGTTTTGTTGTAGATGATTACATTATATTCTACTATCCAAGAGAAGACGGAATTAGTATTATTCGTGTTGCCAGCGGTTATCGAAATTTAGAGTCTTTATTTGCCGATGAATAATTAAACCATAACTATTAAAAGTGACTAATTTTTGTTAATGATGAATTTGGTTATAATTCAAGGAAGATATTTCAAATCTCCGATTTTTCAAAGAAGCTGGAGATTTATTGATCGATATAAATTAACATAAGAATTATGTTAAAGCGATCGCCTTTTTTTCTTCATCATTGTTTTGTCCATGATATTGTGTTTTATATTCGCCACATTCCTGGATTAAGTTAGCAACTAAGCCAGTCCATCCTGTTTGGTGACTGGCTCCAATTCCAGCACCATTATCACCATGAAAATATTCATAAAATAAAATTAAATTCTGCCAATGGGGGTCATTTTGAAACTTTGATGTTGCACCATAAACAGGTCGTTTACCAGAGGAATTTTTTAAGAAAATTCTCATTAACCTTTGAGATAGTTCTAATGCAATTTCGCGGAGTGTCATCATCTTACCAGAACCGGTTGGACATTCCAATTGAAAATCATTCCCTAAATAAGAATGAAACTTTTGTAGAGATTCAATTAGTAAAAAATTCACTGGAAACCAAATAGGGCCGCGCCAATTAGAATTTCCACCAAATAAGCCACTACTAGATTCAGCAGGTTCATAATCTACACGAAATTGACAACCGTTGACATCAAAGATATAGGGATGTTCGGCGTGAAATCTGGAAAGTGCGCGAATACCGTAGGAACTGAAAAACTCGCTTTCATCTAGCATTTTTTGGAGAATACTTTTGAGTTTATCTCTAGAAGCGATCGCCAGCAATCTCCTAGCACCAATTCCTGTGGTTTCCATGCAAGCTACATTCTGTCGTAAATCAGGACGGTTGCAGATAAACCATTCTAATCGCTTCTTGAAACCAGGAAGCATTTTTAATGTTTCTGGTTCAATTGTTTCAATGGCAAACAGAGGAATTAATCCTACCATTGACCGGACTTTTAAGGTAATCTGCTGCTCATTTAAATGCAGTACATCGTAGTAAAAACCGTCGGATTTGTTCCATAAACTAACTTCCATTTCGCCAATCTTATTCATGGCATCAGCGATATACAGAAAATGCTCAAAAAACTTAGTAGCAATGTCCTCATAAACAGGATTAGTCTTGGCTAATTCTAAGGCAATAGCTAACATGTTTAAACAATACATTCCCATCCAACTTGTACCGTCGGATTGGTCAATGTGTCCGCCTGTGGGCAGTTCTGCACTGCGGTCAAATACACCAATATTATCTAATCCTAAAAATCCACCTTGAAAAACATTATTACCTTTGGCATCTTTTCGATTTACCCACCAGGTAAAATTCAGCATCAACTTTTGAAAAACTCTTTCTAAAAACTGTCTGTCTGTTCGTCCATAAATTTTTTGTTCAATTTGATAAATTCGCCAAGTTGCCCACGCATGAACCGGAGGATTAACATCACTAAATTTCCATTCATAAGCAGGAATTTGCCCGTTAGGATGCATATACCATTCCCGTGTTAAAACATCCAATTGATATTTTGCAAATTCTGGGTCAATCATTGCCAAAGGAATGGTATGAAATGCTAAATCCCAAGCAGCATACCAAGGATATTCCCATTTATCAGGCATAGAAAGAATATCTTCATTATATAGATGAAACCATTCTTGATTTCTGCCATTTTGGCGTTCTGGTGGTGGGGATGGGGCGTTGCCATCGCCTTTTAGCCAATCCTCTACAATGTAATGATAAAATTGCTTGCTCCACAACATTCCAGCAAAAGCTTGTCGCTGTACATTCCGCATATCTTCGCTCAAAGAATGTGGTACAATTCGCTGATAAAATTCCTCTGCTTCCTGTTGTCGTTTGTTAAAAATTTCATCAAAATCTTTGCCCAATGGCTCAACTAAATTTTGTGTATTACTGAGTCGCAATTTCACAATTTTAGTTTCACCTGCACCAACTGTTAATATATAATTAGCGGCTGCTTTAGTACCTATTTTATCTGGATTTACAGCCGCTTTTAATCCTTGGACAATATAATCATTAATACCATCTTTTACATAAGCAGATGTATTACTATAGCCAAATAATTTTTGGGAATTAGTTTCATTTTCTGTAAATAAAACCTCAGTTGCTTGTTGACAATAAAGCCACCTCATTCCTAAAGTTAAATGAGATGCTTCAATGATATTACAAGTATCACTTACTTTAACTTCTTTTAAAATAGGTTTGTTATCATCCCCATTCCAAGACCAAGTATTGCGAAACCAAAGAGTAGGTAGAACATGGAGTGTTTTTGCCTCTAATCCTCGATTTACTACTGTAATTTGGATAAGAATATCTTCCGCAGAATGTTTGGCATACTCTACAAAAACATCAAAGTAGCGGTCATCATCAAATACACCCGTATCTAGTAATTCAAATTCTAGTTCTTCACGACTGCGGCGTTGATTTTCTGCAACTAATTGCGAGTAGGGAAATGCTGCTTGTGGATATTTATACAGCATTTTCATATAAGAATGAGTAGGAGTATTATCTAAATAAAAGTAATATTCCTTGACATCTTCGCCATGATTGCCTTCATTGCCGGTGAGACCAAAAATTCGTTCTTTGAGAATAGCATCTTCACCATTCCAAAGGGCAATGGCAAAACAAAGTCGTTGGTGATTATCTGAAATTCCGGCAATTCCATCTTCTCCCCAACGATAGGCGCGAGAACGGGCTTGGTCATGGGTAAAATAATCCCACGCACTACCATTATGGCTGTAATCTTCGCGTACTGTTCCCCATTGGCGATCGCTCAAATATGGCCCCCATCTTCGCCAATGAACTATGCGATCCAAAGCTTGCGCTAATCTAATTTCTTCCTGAGTCGTCATAATATCATCCCGTGCATATCTGCACTTTCATTAATTTACTATGTGGAGTATCACTTTTTTAGCCCAAACCCAGCTGAAGTTTTAATGAAAAATTTGCCAGGAAAATTTGTAAATAAATTTAGGATATACTCATGCAAAAATTATATTAATTTTCATAAGGT
>NZ_JACKZU010000038.1:0-33194 GCF_014222165.1 Nostoc sp. 2RC | reverse complement strand
AGGGGAGGTTTTGGCTTTAGACAAAACCGGGGTGGGGTGACTCCGGATTAATTAGTAATTGAGTAAGTTTGCTCTAACGTCATTACAAGGGTTTTACGTTAAGTTGACACCAATGGCGAAACGCCCACCCCACAAGAAGTAGTCGATTATTTTTTTATTTGCAAGTCCCTGAATATTTCCTTGCTGCTAAAAAAATTAACTATCTCCTGTTTTTCTCTGTGTTTTTTGCGCCTAGAGCGGTTTGTAAAAAACTTATTATGATGAACGAACCGCCAAGGAATAAGAAATCAAAAAAATTGTTCCAGTGTCACAAAGAAATACAATTACTTTGCCAAAAACTAAGCCAAATACAAATTCACAATCTAAAATCTAGGATCCAAAATTCAAATATGTCAAATAGCATTACCCTACCAAATATTGGTTGTGCAGCTTGGGGCTGGAGAGAAGTGGAAATACCAGAATATTTTCACACAATCAGCAACCAAGGTATTCGTTCAGTAGAAGTTAACGCTCACCCCCAAGCACCCAAACATCTTTTAAATGATGGTGACGATGAATCAGTTTCCAAAATAGCTACTTGGGCACAAGAAGCAGGAGTAGATATTATCTGTATAGCTGGACGAAATAATTTTACAATTCCAGAAGCAGCTGATTTAGAGAAAGAAATTCAAAGGATAGAACGTTTCGTTGATATAGCACAACAACTAGGAGCAAAATTCGTCAGATTATTGTCTGGGGATCACAGAAACGATCATATTCTTCCTGATGTTTTTCCTCGACTGCATTATGCCTTCAATCGTATCGGAGATTATGCCGAAAAGCGAGGAATTAAAATCACTATTGAAAATCACGGCGGCCCCACAGCAACAGGACAAAGAGTTGCCAGAATTATGGAAGGCATCAAAAGTCCTGCGGTTGGCGTCAACTACGACCCCGCGAATTTTTTGAATCAAGGAACCGATCCATTGATGGCATTACGTTACATCCTTCCTTGGGTAAACTATAGCCATTGGAAAGATGTTAAATGGACTAACGGTGGCCCTCAATTCTGTGCCTTTGGCAAAGGAGAAATTGTTTGGCAACCGATTATCCAAGAACTATTAAATGCAGGTTACCAAGGATATTGGGTAGTTGAATATGAAGAACCATCAGACGTTGAAGATGGAACCAAAGAAAGCATAAATAACTTGTGTAAAATGCTGGGAATGTAAGAAATTAGAAATCAGAATTCAGAATTCAGAATTCAGAAGCTAGAATCCAGAATTCAGAATTCAGAATTCAGAAGCTAGAATCCAGAAGCTAGAATCCAGAATTGAGGATTGAGAGTTGATAATTATAAATACTCCCAACTCCCAACTCCTAACTCCCAACTTCTAACTCCCAACTTCTAACTCCCAACTTCTAACTCCCAACTCCTAACTCCTAACTCCTAACTCTCAACTCCCAACTCCCAACTCCTAACTATTTTTCATCAAAGGTTAGCAATTAAATGTCATTTTCTCTAGATGGACATGTCGCTTTGGTTACAGGAAGTTCTGCTGGTTTGGGAAAAGCGATCGCCCTGAAATTGGGACAAGCCGGTGCTAAGGTAGCAATCAACTACAACAACAACGAATCGCGGGCAAAACAGGCTTTGGCTGAATTAGAACAGCAAGGTTGTCAAGCAATTTTAGTGCGTGGGGATGTCACCGATGAAGCAGAGGTGACGGCTATTTATGAAGCGATCGCCACACAATTTGGTGCTGTAGATATTTTGGTATTGAATGCAACCGGAAACCAACCGCAAATTCCCTTTGAGGAATTCACTTGGCAAGATTTTCAAACAATGCTTGATTTTTTTGTCAAAAGTCCTTATCTACTGACTCGTATTTGTTTACCTGTAATGAAGGATAAAAAATGGGGACGAATTATTAATATCAGTAGTGACGTTTGTTTTCGCGGTGTAAATCACTCTAGTGCTTACGTGACTGCTAAAAGTGGACAACTGGGATTCACACGCAGCATGGCCACAGAACTCGCACCCTTTGGAATCACAGTTAACGCCGTTGCTCCAGGGTGGATTCCTGTAGAACGCCATGAAAATGTCCCCCAACAAAAAAAAGATGCTTACCAAGTGAGAATTCCCATGCAGCAATGGGGTACTCCAGAGGATGTTTGTGAAGCAGTGCTTTACTTTGCTAGTCAAGAATCCAAGTTTGTCACAGGACAATATTTATGTATTAATGGTGGCTTTACACTTATGTAAATGTACTTGATTTAATTTGGCTACTTCCTTCCACCATAAGATTATCTATACTCTTCCTTTGCGTCCTTTGCGTCCTTCGCGGTTCGTAAAAAAAATAGGTATTACTGATTTAAAAGTCTCACGCAAAGCCGCAAAGGCGCAAAGAATAAGATACCTGAAAACGTATGTAAAAATTTGTCTATGGTATGCCTGAAGATACAAGCTTTTTGGCAGTAATTTATGTAATTCTCGATTGGGAAAAGTAGTTATTTTAAAATCAGGGATTATGCCGCAATACTTTGGACAACTGCACACAAAAGAACCGGCTTGGTCAATTTTAGGAGCAGTACAATCAATAAAACAAGATGAGGGTCATATCCTCTTCAAATGCGGCATTCCCTGTGTGAAGATTAGTATCCTAGCACCGAACTTAATTCGGGTAAGGATGACACCAACGGGTGAATTTTTACCCAGGCGATCGTGGGCGGTGGCACAGGCGGATGAAGAATGGTCTAAGGTGCCGTTTGAAGTACTAGAAAAAGCAGAGACTATAGAAATCGTAACCGAGCAAATGTCTATTGTGGTCTCCCGCGATCCTTTTCGTATCCAGTGCTTCGACTCAGCAGGAGAGCTTTTTGCCGAAGATGCAGACATCGGTATGGGGTGGCGGACTGGTACTATTGCTGGGTGGAAACGGATAGAAACCGACGAACATTTCTATGGATTTGGTGAACCCACTGGCTTGCTAGATCAGCGATCGAAAGTGAGAACTAATTGGACAACTGATGCGATCGATTTTGGGATCTTGACAGACAGTATGTATCAGGCGATTCCTTTTTTTATCGCCTTGCGTCCGGGTTTAGGCTACGGGCTGTTTTTCAATACTACTTTTTGGAGCCGATTCGATTTGGGTGCCCAGCAGCCCGGAGTTTGGCGGATGGAAACTCAAGGAAGCGAACTCGATTACTACATAATATATGGGCCGGAACCAGCAAAAATTATCCAGACCTACACCCAGCTAACCGGACGGATGCCCTTACCACCCCGATGGGCGTTAGGTTACCACCAGTGTCGCTGGAGTTATGAATCACAGGATATAGTACAGAAAGTGGCGCGGGAATTTCGGCAACGGCAAATTCCCTGTGATGTTATCCATTTAGATATCGATTATATGAACGGCTACCGGGTTTTTACCTGGAGTCCCAAGCGATTTGCAAATCCTCAAGAATTAATGCAAAATCTCAAGGAAAATGGCTTTAAAGTAGCGACAATTGTTGAACCTGGGGTGAAGTACGATCCAGAGGCAGATTACAAAGTCTTCGATGAGGGATTCAAGAACAATTATTTTGTCCGTAAAACCAATGGTCAGTTATTTCACGGTTATGTTTGGCCTGACAAAGCTGTGTTTCCTGATTACCTACGCAAAGAAGTCCGAGATTGGTGGGGAGGTTTGCTAAAAAGCCTAACTGATATTGGCGTTGCCGGCATTTGGAATGACATGAATGAACCCACACTAGACGATCGCCCATTCGGTGACCCTGGTAAAAAAATAGACTTTCCCCTCGATACAGCACAGGGTTCTGGTGATGAAAAAACTAACCACGCTGAAACCCATAATGTCTATGGGTTAATGATGGCACAAGCATCTTATGAGGCAATTGTCAAATCCCGTCCCACAGAACGCACATTTTTCTTGACGCGTTCGGGATTCGCAGGGATTCAGCGTTGGTCAGCAGTATGGACTGGAGACAATCAATCTCTGTGGGAACACTTAGAAATGTCCATACCAATGCTTTGCAACTTGGGATTATCGGGCATTGCCTTTGTGGGTAGTGATATTGGAGGCTTTGCGGGAAATGCCACACCGGAACTATTTACTCGTTGGATGCAGCTAGGAATGCTTTACCCCTTCATGCGGGGACATTCAGCATTGACCACAGCACAGCATGAACCTTGGGCATTTGGCGATCGCGTTGAAAAAATTTGCCGTGAGTACATTCAACTCCGCTACCGACTACTACCGTACATCTACACCCTCTTCTGGGAAGCCGCAACCACAGGCGCACCAATTCTGCGTCCCCTACTTTATCATTTTCCCAACGATCCCCAGACTTTCAGTCTCGCAGACCAAGTAATGCTTGGTTCATCATTACTAGCAGCACCAATTTGTCGTCCCGGCGTTCAATATCGTGCTGTATATTTACCTGAAGGCCGGTGGTATGACTGGTGGAGTGGTGAAGCTTTCACAGGCCCAACCCACATATTGGCACACGCACCACTTGAACAAATGCCATTGTACGTCCGTGCTGGCTCGATTATCCCCATGATACCAGTCATGCAATATGTAGATGAACGTCCCATAGACCAGATCAGGCTACGGATTTGGAAGGGCGTAGGTGAGTTTACCCTTTATGAAGATGACGGCCACACATTTGAGTACAAAACAGCAGCCTTTTGCACAACAACTTACCGTGTTAATTCACAAGAACAACGAACCATTGTTGAGATTGAAGCTAGAGAAGGTGAATTTTCACCTCTAAAGCGTGAAATCATTGTGGAATTAGTCGGCGTTGGCGAACAAAGTTTTATTGATGATGGTACTCCACATCAATTAGAGTTTTCTACCTAGTGGTCTGTCCTAAAAGTTTTGAAAGGTTAGTAGTAAGCACTTCAGTGCTTAAAAATCAAGGACTAAAGTCCTAACTACAAACTTATTTATCTCTCAGAACTAATGGGACAGACTACTACTCTGTCAACCGTCAACCATCAACCCAAAAAATGCGTGGCAGATTGCGTTACAGTGGAAAAATAACACAAATCATACCATTTCTTTGTGAGGCTGCGCCAAATTTTCTTTCTTTGTGCCCTTCTCTGACGAGACGCTGCGCGGATGCGCCCTTTGCGGTAGCCTGCGGCAAGCCGCTTTGCGTCTACCTTCCTCATATAGTTTGGCACATCTTCATACAGAATTGGTATTAGCTCTGCTGAAACTACTTTGTCTTAATTAATAATGGTTTCTACTTTTCCCAACCCTTTTTCTGTTGACTTATCTCGAATTAGACTTTCAATCCGCTCATTGCAACCACAATTGATAGAGTGGCGGCGGCGATTACATCAACAACCAGAGTTGGGTTTTCAGGAAAAACTAACTGCTGAATTTGTCTCACAAAAGTTGCAAGAATGGGGAATCGAACATCAAACTGGCATTGCTCAAACTGGTATTGTTGCTACCATTAAAGGCAAAAAATCAAATCCAGAATCCAAAAGCCACAATCCCAAATTACCAGTTTTGGCAATTCGAGCCGATATGGATGCTTTGCCAATTCAAGAACTTAACGAAGTGCCATATAAATCCCAGCATGATGGAGTAATGCACGCTTGTGGACATGATGGACATACTGCGATCGCTTTAGGTACAGCTTACTATTTACAACAGCATCGTCAAGATTTCTCCGGTACGGTGAAAATGATCTTCCAGCCAGCCGAAGAATCACCAGGAGGCGCAAAGCCGATGATTGAAGCTGGGGTGCTGAAAAATCCTGATGTTGACGCAATTATCGGTTTGCATTTGTGGAATAACTTACCTTTGGGAACTGTAGGTGTTCGCAGTGGTGCGCTGATGGCGGCTGTGGAGTGCTTTAACTGTACAATTTTGGGCAAAGGTGGACACGGCGCACTACCCCATCAAACTGTGGATTCCGTTGTAGTTGCAGCTCAAATTGTCAATGCCTTGCAAACTATTGTGGCTCGAAATGTGAATCCCATTGATTCAGCTGTGGTGACGGTGGGCGAACTTCATGCTGGAACGAAGCGGAATGTAATTGCTGACACAGCAAGAATGAGTGCCACTGTTCGGTATTTTAATCCAAATTTTAAAGGCTTTTTCCATCAACGCGTTGAGCAAATTATCGCCGGAATTTGTCAAAGTCAAGGTGCGAAATATGAATTAGATTATTGGTCACTTTATCCACCAGTAATTAATGATGTGAAAATAGCTCAGTTGGTGCGTTCTGTAGCAGAAGAAGTGGTAGAAACTCCATTGGGAATTGTGCCAGAATGCCAAACTATGGCGGCTGAAGATATGTCATTTTTCTTGGAAGAAGTGCCTGGTTGCTATTTCTTTTTGGGTTCTGCCAATGCAGAGAAAGATTTGGCTTATCCCCATCATCACCCCCGGTTTGATTTCGATGAAACGGCCTTGGGAATGGGTGTGGAGATATTTGTCAGATGCGTGGAGAAGTTTTTTAGTTGAGGAAAATTAGCTGTTTTCAATCAGTATAATCTAGGACTTACGCAATAACTCTCTGAAACCATTATTCCTTTGTGTCCTTCTCTGACGAGACGCTGCGCGAATGCGTCCTTCGCGGTTCGTTTTTCCGTTACCTGTGCGTAAGTCCTATGTATTAAACGAACAATCTCAATTCATCCTGCGTTTATGCAACGCCCAAATTATTCAATCTAGGGAGACATACATGGGAAATTATACATTACTGCAAGCTGCGCGGGGTGAGGTACTCGATCGCCCTCCGGTATGGGTGATGCGGCAAGCAGGTCGCTACATGAAAGTTTATCGAGACTTGCGTCAAAAGTATCCTTCCTTTCGCGATCGCTCCGAGAACCCTGACTTGGCTGTGGAAATTTCGCTGCAACCTTTCCGCGCCTTCCAACCAGATGGGGTGATTATGTTTTCCGATATCCTCACACCGTTGCCTGGTATGGGTATCTCCTTTGACATTATCGAAAGTAAAGGGCCAGTATTCGACCGTCCAATCAGCAGCCAAGCACAAATTGACGCCCTGACTGCCCTCGATCCTGAAGCTTCTTTACCCTTCGTGCGGCAAATCCTGACGACGTTACGTCAAGAAGTGAACACTCAAGCTACGGTTTTGGGCTTTGTGGGTGCCCCTTGGACGTTAGCGGCCTATGCAATTGAAGGCAAAAGTTCCAAAGACTACGCCATCATCAAGAAAATGGCTTTCTGTCAACCTGCAATGCTGCATCAATTTTTAGGGAAACTGGCAGATGCGATCGCAGTTTACGCCCGCTACCAAATTAATGCCGGGGCCCAAGTCATACAACTGTTTGACTCTTGGGCGGGACAACTCAGCCCTGAAGATTTCCAAACCTTATCTCTACCTTACCTGCAACGGGTAGTGCAACAGGTGAAAGCAACTCACCCCGACACCCCCTTGATTTTATATATCCACAACAGTGCCGGCATCCTAGAGTTAATGGCGCAATCCGGTGTTGATATCGTCAGCGTAGACTGGACTGTAGATATGGCAGTAGCGCGCCAGCGACTCGGCCCAAATATTGGAGTCCAAGGAAATATCGATCCCTGCGTATTGTTTGGCCCTCAAGAACTGATCCGCCAGCGCATTCTCGACACCATCCGCAAAGCCGGGAACCAAAAGCACATTCTCAATCTCGGTCATGGAATTTTACAGAACACTCCCGAAGAGAATGTTGCTTTCTTTTTTGAGACAGTCAAACAGCTCAGCTACTCCTCAATATAATTCCTCAAAAAATTTCAACTCAAAGGTATGACTTCAGTTCAACCCGCTTCATCTTATATTGCCAGTCCCCGCCGCACCATCCGCATCGGTTCCCGTAAAAGCCAACTCGCACTGGTGCAAACTTACTGGGTTCGAGAACAACTCCAAAAGCAGTTTCCCGATATTTCCTTTGAAGTCCACACCATGTCCACCCAAGGCGATAACATCTTGGATGTGGCATTAGCCAAGATTGGCGATAAAGGACTATTCACCAAAGAATTAGAATTGGGAATGCTCAACCAGGAAATTGACTTTGCAGTTCACTCTCTCAAGGATTTGCCTACTTGTTTGCCACAGGGGTTGACTTTAGCAGCAGTAACAGAACGGGAAAACCCCGCAGATGCTTTAGTGGTGCATGAAAAGCACAAAGATAAACAAATCGATACATTGCCAGAAGGGGCAGTCATCGGTACTTCTTCCCTGCGTCGCCTCGCACAATTGCGTCACCACTTCCCCCACTTTACTTTTAAGGACGTGCGCGGCAATTTAAATACCCGCTTAGCAAAGCTGGATAATGGAGAATACGATGCGCTGATTTTGGCCGCTGCAGGTTTGCAGCGATTGGATATGAGCGATCGCATTCATCAAATTCTACCCACCGAACTTTCTTTGTATGCCGTCGGCCAGGGAGCATTAGGAATAGAATGCCGCGCTGACGATTTACAAGTGCTGTCATTACTCAAAGCCATCGAACACATCCCCACCCGCGATCGCGTTTTAGCCGAACGTGCATTCCTACGAGAACTAGAAGGCGGTTGTCAAGTACCAATCGGTGTTAATACGCAGTTAACTGAAAATAAATTAACATTAACAGGCTTAGTAGCCAGCGTAGATGGCAAACGTCTAGTCAAAGATTCAGTTATCGGCACTGCTAGCGAAGCCGAAAATTTAGGTATCCAATTAGCTCATAACTTGCGCCAACAGGGAGCTACAGAGATTTTGGCGGAAATTTTCCAAACAGTCCAACGGGGTTAAAAACGTTGACTGATGACTGATGCCGGATTTCTCACCACATCTTTTGAAGTCTGGCTCTTGAGGCAGGGGAAAAGGTTAAAAGGTTAAAGGGAAAAGGGAAAAGGGAAAAGGGAAAAGGGAAAAGGGATAAATTTAATCTTTCCCCTTTTCCCAATGCCCAATGCCCAATGCCCCATGCCCTTTACCCCAGTCAACAGTCAACAAGTTTCGATTTCATATCATTCCTGTAGAGGAGGAATTTATCATGTTCATTCCACTCGGTTTTGTTCAACGCTCTGTTTTAATTAGCTTGGGAAAGATGGCTTATTACACTAACCAAGGTGAACTTTGGGCAACCGATGGAATGGGCGATACGCTATCCGAACGGGAAACTTTGATATTTTTCCACGGTATTGGAGGCGGAGCATCTGCCTACGCTTGGTCGAAGGTGTATCCAGCATTTGCAGGAGATTATAGAGTTTTGGCCCCCGACTTAATTGGCTGGGGGCGATCGGATCGTCTCGAACAAACTTATCTGCCAAACGACTACATCACGATGCTGATTGAGTTCATCGAGCAGACGTGCCAACCTCCGGTAACAATAATTGCTTCTTCCTTAACAGGAGCATTTACGATCCGAGCAGCAGTCCAACGTCCCGACCTGTTTAAATCACTTATTCTGACGCTTCCCTCAGGTATCAAAGACTTTAGGCAATACTACAGCAATAGCTTTTTTGCTCAAATTGCCAGTCTTCCTATTCTCGATCGCGTTCTTTACACAGGACAAGTCAGCAATTTTGGCATTCGTGATTTTTTTGAGCGAGTGTTTGCTCGACCCAATCGTCTTTCTCCCGAAATTGTAGAAGCTTTCGTGCGATCGGCAGAGCAGCCAAATGCCGAGTATGCCGCCCTATCATTTTTACAAGGTAACTCATCCTTCGATCTATCAGAATACATTCCAAAATTAACAACACCTACCATCTTTATTTGGGGAAGCCAAGCAAAGTTTACAGGCCCCGACGTAGGCCGTCGCCTTGCGAATCTCAATCCCCAAGCCATTAAAGCATTTATAGAACTAGAAGATGTCGGTTTGAATCCAGAACTGGAAGTACCAGAAGTAATCATCGGATTGATTCGCAAGTTTTTGCCTGTGTTAGGGCAGTAAATTCTTGAGATCCAGTCAACAATCAACAATTAACGCTATCCCCAGCCCAGTTATTCCCAGATAAAACCACTATGAAAACTACTTTAACTGCTCCAGTAACTCAATCCAAACCTCTCCCCCCAGTTGATGCCAAGGCTAGGGTGAGCCTGTTGATGCGACAGTTGCAAGACGAAATTTGTCAGGGTTTGCAACTTTTAGATGGAGTTGCCAAATTTCAAGAGGATGCATGGGAACGACCAGAAGGGGGCGGTGGTAGATCCCGCGTCATCCGCGATGGTGGAATATTCGAGCAAGGTGGAGTTAACTTCTCGGAAGTCTGGGGTTCTCACTTACCGCCTTCAATTTTGGCACAACGTCCAGAGGCCAATGGACATCAGTTTTATGCCACTGGAACTTCAATGGTATTGCATCCGCGCAATCCTTACGTGCCAACTGTTCATCTCAACTACCGCTACTTTGAAGCTGGCCCGGTTTGGTGGTTTGGCGGTGGCATCGATTTAACGCCTTACTATCCATTTGTTGAAGATGTAGCACATTTTCACTTGACATTAAAGCAAGCTTGTGATGAGCATCATTCCGAATATTATCCAGTGT
The DNA here is from genome assembly GCF_014222165.1 of Nostoc sp. 2RC. NCBI lineage: Bacteria > Bacillati > Cyanobacteriota > Cyanophyceae > Nostocales > Nostocaceae > Nostoc > Nostoc sp. 2RC. The sequence goes on along the minus strand of NZ_JACKZU010000038.1, from coordinate 22,702 downwards.
TTAAACCCTGGTGCGACGAGTATTTTTATCTCAAACATCGCCAAGAAACGCGGGGCGTTGGTGGGATATTTTTTGACTATCAAGACGGTGAAGGTGAGCTTTATAAAGGCCCCGACGCCAAAGGAGTAGCGGCAAACTACAGCGATGGCGTTGGCAGACCACAAACGCGCAGTTGGGAGGAATTATTTGCATTTGTGCAGGATTGTGGTAGAGCTTTTTTACCTGCTTACACGCCAATTGTCCAGCGGCGGCAGTCAATGGAGTATGGCGATCGCCAACGCAATTTTCAATTATATCGGCGCGGACGCTACGTTGAATTCAATTTAGTTTACGATCGCGGCACAATTTTCGGACTGCAAACCAACGGACGCACGGAATCAATTTTGATGTCTTTACCTCCATTAGTGCGTTGGGAGTACGGCTATCAACCAGAACCCAATACCCCAGAAGCCGAGTTATACGAAGTATTCTTAAAGCCTCAAGATTGGGTCAACAAAAAGGATTAGGGAATCGGCAGCCGGGAGTTAGTAAAATAAGTTACCCTGTTGTGGCTATCTCTTTCACTACTCCCTACTCTTGCCCCAACGGGGGTTGGTGAGTTACACATCTGCTGGGAACAGGGAATTGAAGAATTGACATGAATTTACGATCGCTCTCGAAACCTTCAAAGCAATGGACGCTGGCTATAGTTGCTGCTGGTACTGCCTTCACAGGAATTATCGCTTTCTACGGTATTTCTCAATCAAAACCAACTAACAAACCCGTTGCAGTTGTGCAATCCACACCAGAAATTGAGGACGTTACCGCTTTGGGACGGATAGAACCAACAACGGAAGTCATCCAAGTATCAGTACCTACCACCTTAAGCAACGATCGCGTCGCCCAACTACTCATACAACGGGGTAGTAGCGTTCAAGCAGGTCAAGTAATGGCCGTTATGGATTCGCGCGATCGCTTGCAAAATGCTCTCCTGGAAGCGCAAGCACAAGTGAAAGTATCCCAAGCACAGTTAGCCAAGGTGAAAGCAGGCGCTAAATCTGGACAAATTGCCGCCCAAAAAGCTGAAATCAATCGCTTGCAAGAAGAATTAAAAGGCGAAATAGCTACTAGAGATGCTACAATTTCTCGCTGGCAAGCCGAAGTTACAACTGCCAATAGTGAGTATAATCGCTATTCCTCCCTTTACCAAGAAGGAGCGATCGCTGCTTTGGAGGCAGACCGAAAACGACTTGCTTTGAAAACAGCACAAGCACAGCTTACCGAAGCTAGGGCCAACCAAAATAAAAGTGTAGATACTCTACAAAAGCAAATCGAGCAAGCCAAGGCAACCTTAGATGAAATTGCTGAAGTACGTCCCGTGGATGTGCAAGCAGCTCAAGCAGAGGTCAATAAAGCGATCGCCGCAGTCAAAAAAGCTGAAGCCGATCTCGCAGAAGTTTATATCCGCGCACCCATAGCAGGTCGCATCCTAGAGATTAACGCTAAACCCGGAGAAGTCGTCAGTGACAAAGGTATTGCCGAACTCGGACAAACCAATTCCATGCAAGCGATTGCAGAAGTATACCAAACTGATATTGGCAAAGTTCGTCAAGGTCAACAGGTAAAGATTTCTAGCGATTCCTTCTCGGAAGAGTTGCGCGGAACCGTTCGGCTCATTGGACTACAGGTAAAGCAACAAGAAGTAACTAGCGGCCAACCCGGAGAAAACCTCGATCGCAAAGTCATTGAAGTCAGAATTGCCCTCGATCCACAAGCTAGCAAACGAGTGGCTAACTTAACTAATTTGCAAGTACAGGTTGCCATTCAGCCGAATAACAATAATGTTGAGAGGGAACAGGGAACTCTTAACAGGCAATAGGGAAAATATTGAATCGTGTAGCAGTTCAAGTCTCCACTTCCAACTGTTTGATTTTGAATTTTGATAGGAGTGACACAAAAACTCTCAGAAACTTTTATTTGTTTGCGTCCTACCCTACCTTAAGCCACTTGGTGTTTAGGCGTCCTTTGCCGTTAGTTTTTTCATGATTTTGCAATCCCCAATCCCTCACTATATGTTCAAATTATTTCCTAAAACTCCACTTGCTTGGCGGCAAATGAGCCGTCAAAGAAGTCGTTTGTTAGTTGCCATAGCAGGAATCGCCTTTGCAGATTTTCTCATGTTTTTTCAACTGGGAGTCAGGGATGCACTGTTTGATTCCCAAGTTAGTCCTTATACGACACTGAAAGGAGATTTATTTTTAGTAAATAAACTGTCTGATAACTTGCAATCTATCAAAACTTTTTCTAGAAATAAACTTTATAAAATCACAGGTATTGAAGGCGTAAAATCCGTTACTACCTTATATGTAGCTCAAGCATCCTGGCGCAATCCTGAAAATCGAGCCAGTCGTCAAATTTTCGTCTACGGAATCGATCCCAATCAGCCGGCATTTGACTTACCAGAACTCACTCCACAACTGAATAAACTGAAGTTATTAAATAGAGCGCTGTTTGACAGAGCCGGATTACTTCCTCAGCTTGGAGACGTTCCTAGTTTACTGAAAAAACAGAATCCGCTTGTGGTTCAAGCTAACGATTATCAAATTCAAATAGTTGGATTATTTCAGCTTGGTTCTTCTTTTTCTGCTGACGGCAATCTCATCACCAGCGATTCTACCTTTTTGCGGCTTTTTCCCCAACGCCAAGCAAACGACATCGATTTAGGTATTGTTGACGTAGAATCAAATGCCTCCATAGACAAAATTCAAGCAGAATTGCGAGCCAAGCTACCGAATGATTTACTCGTACTAAACCTCACTGAATTCACCGCCCGTGAAAGTGCATATTGGGCCACAGGCTCGGCTATTGGCCCCACTTTTAACCTGGGTGTTGCAATTGGGTTTTTAGTGGGAGCAGTGATTGTTTATCAAATTCTCTATAGCGATGTCTCCGATCATTTGCCCGAATACGCCACCTTAAAAGCAATGGGTTACAGCGACATATATTTGATAGGAGTTATCGTCCAAGAAGCCTTCATTTTAGCCGTTTTGGGCTTTATTCCAGGTTTTTTGCTCTCTAGTGGGTTTTATGTATTTTTTCAGTCAGTGACGTTTTTACCCACTGCTATGAAACTAGCTCGCGCAATAACCGTACTAGTGTTGACTTTCATCATGTGTATTGGAGCCGGAACCCTGGCTATGCAAAAATTACGCGCAGCCGATCCCGCCGATATCTTTTAACTACAGCATTTCCTTGCCAATACTTTGCGTACCTCTGCGTTTACCTTTGCCCCCTTTGCGTTTAATTTCCAACCTCAATTCCCCACGATATTACGAGTTTTGAGTTGAAATTTATCAAAATACTCGCATTTTGACTCTCATGCTGCAAAAAATAAATCTCGAAACTCACACCTCAAAACTTTCACTTCCAAACGCTTCTCTACAACCCGTTATTTCAATTTGCCACCTCAATTACTACTTTGGGCGGGGAGAACTTTGCAAACAAGTTTTGTTTGATATTAATCTCGACATTTATTCTGGAGAGATTGTGATTATGACCGGGCCATCTGGTTCTGGTAAAACCACCTTACTAACACTCATAGGTGGATTGAGAACCGCTAAACAAGGCAAGTTAAAAGTTTTGGGACAGGAAATGTGTGGAGCCTCTAAGAAACAATTGATACAAGTGCGGCGGCAAATTGGTTATATTTTTCAGGCACACAATTTGTTGACTTTTTTAACAGCCAAGCAGAATGTCCGGATGTCATTAGAACTGCACGATGAATACCTCAAGCAAGACATGGATCGGCTGGCGACGGATAGTCTTAAAAGTGTTGGTTTGGGCGATCGCATCGATTATTATGCAGACAGTCTCTCTGGAGGGCAAAAGCAACGAGTGGCGATCGCTCGCGCCCTAGCCAGTCATCCGAAAATTGTTCTTGCTGACGAACCTACTGCTGCTCTCGATAAAAAATCAGGCCGTGATGTTGTGGATATCATGCAGCGTTTAGCTAAACAACAAGGTTGCACAATTTTACTGGTCACCCACGATAATCGAATTCTCGATATTGCCGATCGCATCATCCACATGGAAGATGGACGGTTAGTACAACAAATAAGCGGCTAGTATTGCTACCGAGTCAGTCAAAAGAATTTATTTCCACCCTCGTTGTACTACTCAAATTGTAATTTTCTATTCTTTTAATACCATTAATTTTAGTTATTTGTGAAAATCTGATGAGTCAAACCGAAGAACCAAAATATTACGTCTTGCAATCCTATGGTGATATTGAAATACGGCAATACGAGCCAAAAATTGTTGCCGAAACAGTCATTCAAACTGAAAGAGATAGAGCAAATAGAGTAGGATTTTCTATTCTTGCCACTTACATATTTGGTGAAAACACCTCTGTAACCAAAATCGCCATGACTGCACCTGTGACACAATCACAGTCAAGTGAAAAAATCGCCATGACTGCGCCCGTCATTCAACAACAAGCAGGAGAAAATATCGCCACCAAAGCTTGGGTGGTACAGTTTGTAATGCCGTCACAATATACATTAACAACCCTACCGAAACCAAAAGACTCCCGCATTACTATCAAAGAAGTTCCCAGCAACAAAGTAGCTGTAATCCGTTTCTCCGGCTTAACTGGGGATGAACAATTAAAAGAAAAGGAAGCCAAATTATATGCTTTTCTCGCTCGGCAAGGTATGGAAGCAAAAAGTAAACCGATTTATGCTTTCTATGACTCTCCCTTTATTTTGCCTGCATTCAGACGCAATGAAATCATGCTCGAATTGAAATAAGATTTTGCTTTTTACTCTTAATAACTATAGTAATCCTATTTGATTTCTGAAACTATTTGTTGACATAGGGAGTAGGGAATAGAGAGTGGCGAGTATAGGACTCATATTTGATTTGGTGAAAAAACTCAGTACATTCCTAAATTCCTTTTTTCCTGTTCCCCGTTCCCTGTTCCCTTCCTACACAAATATGTTCATTAATCAAATCGGATTCCTATAGATTGATTTGTAACTCATTTACGATTGCTATACCAGTCGTAAATCATTTGTGAAATCTGACATAAAAGCTGTTAACAGTCAACAGTATTAGTCAATTAATTTTAGAACCCAAGTCAAATATTCCCGGAGAAAAAAGAATGATCGCAACGACTCAGTTAAAAACCACCAATTCTGAGGAAATTTTTGCTGCTGCCCAAAAATTAATGCCTGGAGGAGTCAGTTCTCCAGTACGGGCTTTCAAATCTGTGGGTGGTAAGCCAATCGTGTTCGATCGCGTCCTTGGTGCTTACATTTGGGATGTGGATGGCAATCAATATATTGATTATGTCGGCAGTTGGGGGCCTGCTATCTGCGGTCACACTCATCCGGAAGTGATTGCTGCTCTGCACGATGCCCTGAATAAAGGAACTAGCTTTGGTGCGCCCTGCTATCTGGAAAATGTACTGGCACAGATGGTAATCGATGCTGTTCCCAGTATCGAAATGGTGCGTTTTGTCAACTCCGGCACTGAAGCTTGTATGGCTGTTCTTCGTTTGATGCGAGCTTTTACGGGGCGGGAGAAGGTCATCAAATTTGAAGGCTGTTACCACGGACACGCCGATATGTTTCTCGTTAAGGCTGGCTCTGGTATTGCCACCCTTGGCTTGCCTGATTCTCCTGGCGTGCCCAAATCCGTCACTAGCAACACCCTGACTGCTCCTTTCAATGACCTAGAAGCAGTAAAAGTATTATTCGAGCAAAATCGTGATGAAATTGCTGGTGTTATTGTTGAACCTGTTGTGGGAAATGCAGGTTTTATTCCACCTGCTGCCGGTTTTCTGGAAGGTTTGCGAACAATTACCCAACAGCATGGAGCGCTACTGGTATTTGATGAAGTAATGACAGGCTTTCGTATTGCCTACGGTGGGGCGCAGGAAAAATTTGGTGTCATTCCTGACTTGACTACCTTAGGTAAGGTCATTGGCGGCGGTCTACCTGTAGGGGCTTATGGCGGTCGCCAAGAAATTATGTCGATGGTTGCTCCAGCCGGAAGCGTGTATCAAGCCGGAACGCTTTCGGGGAATCCACTGGCAATGACAGCAGGGATAAAGACCCTAGAGTTGTTGCAGCAACCAGGAACTTATGAGTATCTGGATGGCCTTACCAAGCAACTCGCAGAGGGAATGCTGGAGATTGCAAAAGAAACAGGTCATGCTGCCTGGGGCGGTCACATTAGTGGCATGTTTGGTTTCTTTTTTAACCAAGGCCCGGTTCGCAATTATGAGGATGCCAAAAAGTCAGACTTGAGTAAATTTGCTCGCTTCCATCGCGGCATGTTGGAACATGGAGTTTATTTAGCTCCATCTCAATTTGAAGCTGGATTTACTTCTTTAGCTCACACAAAAGCAGACATCGACCGCACCCTAGAAGCGGCGAGGGCAGTTTGTTTTTCATCTATTTAAACCACAATCCCCGGTAGGGGAGCTAGCTGTGCGCCCCTACAACGTGGTCTATTTAGTGAAAATACTGTACGATCAAAATCTCTTTGCGTCCTTGCGTCGCCGTGTCCCCGCGTCAGTCTTCACCCAGAATTAGATAACAGCTCCTAAGGAGGTCAACGTGGCAGTTGTCGCCTCAGTTAAACCTTTAACTCCGAAAATATTCATTTGCTCATAGGGCTTACTGGCTCTCATGGTTTTTAAACATTTCCCTGTTACGATATCCCACAGTCTAATGGTTTCATCGTCACCGCCACTAACCAAGGTTTGGTTATCTGGACTAAAGGCAAGCGACCAAACCAAGCCTGTATGTCCGTGCAAAACTTTTAGACACTGACCCGTGCAGACATCCCACAACTTAATTGTCAGATCGTGACTGGTACTAGCCAGTATCGTGCCATCAGGGCTAAAGGCGATGGATTGCAACCAGTTTGTGTCTGCTGGCAAAACTTTGAGGCATTCACCAGTACGTGGATTCCACAACCTGATTGTTCGGTCTGGACTAGCACTTGCTAGGGTATTACCATCAGGAGCGATGGCAATCGACCAAATCCAACTTGTGTGTCCTTGCAAGGTTCTGAGGCACTCACCTGTGTGAATATCCCACAACCTGACTGTTTGATCCCAGGAACCACTGGCTAATATTTCTCCTTGAGAAATGAAGGCAACTGACCAAATGGCAGCTTCATGCCCCTGTAAGGTTTTTAAGATTTGACCAGAACGGATGTTCCAGAGTTTAATCGTAGAATCTTCACTACCACTTGCTATTGTCTGGCTGTCTGGACTCAAGGCAATGGATAAAACTGCTGCGCGATGTCCTTGTAAGGTTCTTAAGGTTTGACCAGACCGAACATCCCATATCTTTACTGTTTTATCTCCGCTACTGCTAATTAGCATATTTCCTTGAGGATGAAAGATTGCGGAATAAACCCAGTTGGTATGTCCTTTTAAAACTTTGAGGCATTCACCAGTGGCGGTATCCCATAACCTGACAGTGCGATCGCGGCTGCTACTAGCAACAATTTGACCAATAGTTGACGGCAAACTGGCACTCACAGGACTAAAGCTAACAGAGAGTATTTGATTGGTGTATCCTTGTAAGGTATTGAGGCATTCACCTGTGTCTACACTCCATAGCTTCACGGTTTGATCGTGTCCGCCGCTAGCCAAAAGCTTACCTTGGGGACTGAAGGCAACTGCAAAGACCCAACTGAAATGCCCTTGCAGGGTTTTGAAGCATTCACCTGTATCGAGACTCCATAACTTCACCTGATGATCGTGCCCACCGCTCGCCAAAATGTCGCCTTGGGGACTGAAAGCTACTGAAAACACTCGATTAGAATGCCCCACAAGCGTTTTGAGACACTCACCCGTTTGGGTATTCCATAGCCTAATGCTTCGATCTTCGCTACCACTTGCGAGTATTTGATGGTTTGGACTGAGGCTAATTGACCTGATTCCACCATTGTGATGTTTTTCAAAGCTTTGAATACACTCTCCTGTGTTGATATCCCACAATTTAACAGTGCGATCGTCACTACCACTCAACAGTTGACTCTCTGCTTTGAAAACAACAGAAAGTGCCCAACTTAAATGTCCTTGCAGTGTTTTCAAGCATTCTCCAGTACTGCTATTCCATAGCTTCACAGTGTCGTCATCGCTACCACTAGCTAATGTGCAATTATCTTGACTAAATGCAACCGACCAAACCTCGTTTGTATGCCCTTCTAAAGTGCGGAGGCACTGACCGTTACTCACATCCCATAACTTAATTGTGTAATCTGTGCTACCGCTAGCAAGAATTTTACCATCAGGACTGAAGGCTAGTGATGTTACCCAACTTTTGTGCCGCGTGCAGATTAAGACTGGTTGCACATCCCTAACTTGGTACAGGTGAATTTCTCCATTACTGTCACCTACCGCCAGAAATTCTCCATCAGGACTAAAGGCTACTGCATAAATAGCGCCAAAGGTTTGACTAAAGGTACATTTTGCTATGTTGGCGTAAGCAAAATTCGTGTTTTGTAAATTGACATCTCGTAAATCGGCCTGCCAAATGGTTAAGCCAGAGAAATCATAACCAGTTAAATTAGTTCCTAGCTGATTGAGTAGATTAAGAATATTACCTGCTAAATATCCCGGTTCCAAGGGGGACTTTTCTTGCTGGTGAAGTAAGATTTGAGTCAGTTGATATTCCAAGTTTTTTTTGCCTTGAAACAGTTGAATTAATCGGTCGATGGTGGGATAGAGAATGAGACGAATTTGAGTTTCTCTGACATAGTCTTTGGCAGTAGCTTTAATCAGAGCATGACTTCTAAAAAGAGAAAATTGGTGTTGAGCAATTTCTTCAGACACTTCCTCAACCAAGCGACTTGTCACATACTCCATCACCACTGGCTGTAGAGTAAAACAGACTGCATGTCGTTCAATGAGCGATCGCCGTCCCAAAGATTCTAGGGTTTCTACTAAATTAACTTGGGGAAAAGGCGAAACTAAATCTTCTCGTAATTTGGAGAGGCTCACCGGTTCGCGATTAATGGCCAGCCAATACATTATGTGCTTTCCCCCATCAGATAAACGCTCAAATTGTTGTTCTAATAGGTCGCGAAGATCTCCAAATACGGTGGTTTCCTCCTTTAAAAACTCAGAAATATAACCATCAAATAAATCTTGAATCGTAGTTCCGACAATTTTTAAAGCTAAGGCATTACCTCCATAGCGTCTTACCAGTGCGTTGAATTGAGTTTCTGCACCCTTGAGCCTCTTACTTTTAAGAATTTCCTCTCCATCTCCTTCTTTGAGTCCACTCAATCGCAAAGTTCGTACCAGCAAAGCTTCTCCTTCCAAAGAAGCCACCTCTTTGGGTTTTTCTCGCGTTGTCAGTAGCAAGCAACTGCGGTGATCTGCTTCACCAACTCGTTCCAGGAGTTCGCCATACTGCTCGTATCCCAGGCTATATTGTCCGGTTCGACTTCCACCACGGAACAGAGCATCTACATTATCGAACACCACTAAGCAGCGCATCTCCTTAAACAAGTTCAGTAACAGAGAAATCTTTTCACTGACGCTTTCTGGCAATTCTGTTTCAGTTTCTTGCTCCTCAGACAAAAACTCGATGATGCCACTTAAGAACGTATCAATTGGTGGAGCGTCATACAGCGATCGCCAGACAATACAATCAAATTTATCCTGCATTAGTTCTGCCAATTTGATGGACAGACTTGTTTTCCCGACTCCACCCATTCCCAGAATGGTGACTAACCGACAGCAATCCTTGAGTAGCCACTCATCTAAAATATTGAGTTCCTCTGTACGTCCGTAAAAGGCTAAGACAGAAACAGCTTCCCCCCAATCTTGACGACAATTGGAATCTGAGGTGGAATAATAGCCTTCGTATAGGGAGCTACTAAAACCAAGAAAGAGAGCCTCAAGTGTTCGCTTGTCAACTCCCTTCCTACGATTCAAAACTTTTCTAATTGTTAGAGGGTCTAAGTTAGTGCGGTGGCTTAACTCTTCAAGAGTGAATCTCTTGCCAAAATTATCTCGAAACTCAAACTTGTGCCTTGCTTCCTCAAACTTCTGTAAACCAATAGAAGTGAGTATAACTCCGCGCTTACGTCTTGGCATACCCAAATTCCTCTAGGAACAAAAATATATTTAGCACAGAACTTAAGTACTTTTTCACCCATAGATATATTTATTTGTAAGTCATATCTCAGCAGTATAAAAAAATGAGGATAGTATGTGCTATCCTCATTTGATTTCTTGGCTATTTGTTAATTTTCTATCAGCCCAGAAAAGAGTTAATTATTATAGTTGTGGTACGTACTGTTGTTTTTCTGGAACCTCAGCGTACTCAGCTACAATCTGACGGAATTCTTCGCCGTCGATGGTTTCTTTTTCGATGAGCAAATCTACCAAGCGATCGGTGACAGTGCGATGGTCGCGGATAATTTTCTTAGCAGTTTCATAGCAATCTTCAACGATCGCTCTCACTTGTCCATCGATGCGAGAAGCGATGGATTCGGAATACTCAGATCGGGTTGTCCAGTCACGACCCAAGAACACTTCGCCTTGTTGGCTTTCCAAGGATAAGGGGCCTAAATCTGACATCCCAAACCGGGTTACCATTTGCCGCGCCATTCCTGACAACTGCTGCAAATCTCCACCTGCGCCAGTGGTTACTTCCGCAGCCCCAAAAATCACTTCTTCCGCAGCGCGACCGCCCAAAGCACCAGTAATCCGAGCTTTTAACTGGGAACGAGAAATCAAACCTTGTTCTTCGTTGGGAGTAAACCAAGTCAAACCCTGTGCTTGTCCCCGTGGAATCAAGGTAACTTTCTGCACTGGGTCGTGGTCTTTTAACAAAGTTCCCACTAAAGCGTGTCCAATTTCATGGTAAGCAATTAAGCGCTTGCTCTTGCTGTCTACCAATGGAGTACCTTCCATCCCAGCCACTACCCGATCCACCGCATCATCGATTTCCCGGAGAGTGATAGCTTCTTTGCGTCTTCTAGCGGTGAGAATTGCCGCTTCGTTGAGTAAGTTAGCTAAATCAGCACCAGTGAATCCAGGAGTGCGGCGAGCGATCGCTTCTAAGGATACGCTAGGGTCTAGTTTCTTGTTGCGCGCGTGGACTTGTAGAATTTCCAAACGCCCTTTGATGTCGGGTGAATCTACTGTTACTTGGCGGTCAAATCGTCCGGGACGCAACAATGCTGAGTCTAATACGTCTGGGCGGTTGGTAGCAGCAATAATAATGATGCCTGTGTTACCTTCAAACCCATCCATTTCGGTTAGTAGTTGGTTGAGAGTTTGCTCTCTTTCGTCGTTACCGCCACCGATACCAGCACCCCGTTGTCTACCCACAGCGTCGATTTCATCAATGAAGATGATACAAGGAGCGTTATCTTTAGCTTTCTTGAACAAATCGCGGACGCGGGAAGCACCCACACCAACGAACATTTCCACGAACTCGGAACCAGAAATGCTAAAGAAAGGTACGCCAGCTTCCCCAGCGATCGCTTTTGCCAGTAAAGTTTTACCAGTTCCAGGAGGCCCGACTAACAGCACTCCCTTGGGAATGCGTGCGCCCACAGCAGTAAATCTTTCTGGTTGTTTGAGGAAGGTGACAACCTCTTGCAATTCTTCCTTAGCTTCTTCAATCCCGGCTACATCGTCAAATTTGACCCCAGTTTTTGCCTCCATTTGGAAGCGGGCGCGGGATTTGCCGAAGTTCATTGCTTGACCGGGGCCGCCGGGAAGGTTGCTAGAACGGCGGAACAAAAAGAATAATCCAGTAATCAATAAAACAGGAAACACCAGATTGCCCAACAATCCCCAAATTGCACCATCATTCCGCATGGGGTGAGCATCAAAACTAATTGCCTTTTCTTTAAGCTTGGTAATTAACTCAGGGGCGTTAACAGGCAGATCCACCCGCCACCTTTGGACGTGATTTTCCAAGTCTGGATCGCGGGCTTCTAAAATTGCTGTTCTACCGCCTTCGTAGAGATCGACACTGATGACGCGATCGGCATCCAAATATTCTAGGAAACGACCATAGGTCATCCGAGTATTGGCGGCATTTTTAGTCATATCCGCAGGCGCACCTGCGAAAGCCCCTTGCCAGAAGAAAAAGCCAATTACCAAAGCCGGCAACGTCCAGAGTGCCAGGACTTTCCAGGAAAATTTCATGTTAATTTGCCTCTAGATGTTTATACAACTCATTACCCTTAGCAATGTAAGGTTTATGATTTTGTCACTTTGAGCCGTTAAACGGATGTTCATAAATCCATTTTGTTTAATTTGATTTCTTACATGCACAGTTCTAAAGGCACTAGACCATTATGGCTATGCCAATAAGAATCTTAATTAAAGTTAACTTAATTTTAATACAATATCGCACGAGAAAAGAAAGAGAATAGGCATTGGGCATTGGGTATGGGAAGGCGTGGGAGGTGTAGGAGGTAGGGGAAAAGGTTAAAGGGTAAAGGATAAAGGAATAAATTTAACCTTTCCCCCTTACCCCTTTCCCTTTTACCATGCCCTATGCCCCATGCCCTATGCCCCATGCCCCAAACTCCATACTCGTGAAAATTTTCGTTTGCGAATACCCGCGCCAATTTAAAATTTAAATTCTGGTCAATTACGTAGAAGTACAAAAATCACTATGTTATCTAAAAGAATCTTACCGTGCTTAGATGTGAAGGCGGGACGGGTTGTTAAAGGAGTTAATTTTGTTAACCTCCAAGATGCGGGCGATCCTGTTGAACTGGCAAAGGTTTACAACGAAGCTGGTGCTGATGAGTTAGTATTTCTGGATATTACAGCCACTCATGAAGACAGAGCTATTATTTTAGATGTGGTCTACCGTACTGCCGAACAAGTCTTCATTCCATTGACTGTGGGTGGGGGTATTCAATCCTTAGAAAATGTTAAAGCTTTGTTACGAGCTGGAGCAGACAAGGTTAGTATTAATTCTGCGGCAGTACGTGAACCAGACTTGATAAATCGGGCTAGCGATCGCTTTGGTAATCAATGCATAGTTGTTGCTATTGATGCTAGACGCAGAATTAACCCAGAAAATCCAGGTTGGGACGTTTATGTACGTGGTGGCAGGGAAAATACAGGCTTAGATGCCCTACTCTGGGCACAAGAAGTTGAAAAACGGGGGGCTGGAGAACTGCTGATCACAAGTATGGATGCTGATGGAACCCAAGCTGGGTATGACCTAGAGTTAACTCGGACAATTGCTGAACTTGTGGAAATTCCAGTCATTGCTTCTGGTGGGGCAGGTAATTGCGAACACATATACGAAGCCCTCACTCAAGGTAAAGCTGAAGCAGCATTACTGGCATCACTCTTACATTACGGTCAACTCAGCGTAGCTCAAATCAAAAATTATTTGCGCGATCGCCAAGTACCAGTACGTTCTTTTTGACAAGTGGCTATTTATCTATCGATTGCATCTATCTGTAGTGAGACACACTTCCACAAAAGGATGTTAATATTAGTTTACATCTATTAATAAATATTAAGAAATATGTTGCTTCCTATTTTAATTTTTGATGTAGCCCTGGTTGCATGGTCGCTGCACCTCATGGAAAGAGCCTACGAAAATAAGGAATTCTCTTTAATGTTGGCTGGTACATTAGTGGCACTGGCGGCAGCTGCTATGTTAGTAGTCTACTTCTTAATGGGTCACTGTATGGCTTATTTGCTGCAAGTATCATAAACATTGCTAAGTAGCATTTAAAGATCATTAAAATTTCGTATCAAAAGATTGACAAAACACAGATGAATAGGCTAAGCTAGTTCAGGCATTTAAGGGGTTATAGCTCAGTTGGTAGAGCACCTCAATGGCATTGAGGGGGTCAGCGGTTCGAATCCGCTTAGCTCCATTTGTACATTAAATTATTAATGTCAGTTTTAAAGAATTATTGTCCAATTCGACACATCTCAGGGACATAAGTCAGCTATTATTCTGGCTTTCAGCCCTTAATCTAGTTTTAAAGAATTATTGTCCCAAGTTGAAACCAGTTTTAAAGAATTATTGTCAAAAAAAAAGGTAACCTTGTCGTCAGATACATTGGTTCCAATGTATCGTTAAACCTTAGTATAAATAGCACAGACTCTGGCAATATGCCATTGAAGTGCTCCTTTCAAACCACCCTAATGAATAATTTTACGATAGAAGCCTATAAAAGTGAAATTGCTGAAAATATAACGAGTAAAGTCTTTCAAGCGACCAGCTATCAGAAGGCTGAGTAAAACTCCTATGCCTGAAGGCTGGCTTACGGCTTTTAGCAGGGTTAGTAGTTTCAACCCACCACCTAGCGGGAGGGTTATTGAAACCTCACCCTTCAAAATGCTGATCTCTACTGGCTTGAGCAGGCTATTTTGACAAGTCTACTTAAAAGCTAATTTTCTACAGCGAGTAAATAAACTTTGATTCCCCTTGAGAATTATAAAATTCAGTCAAGATAAGGCTTGTGGCAATAGCCATCTGAAGCGCAACTGAGAAAAATTGCTGCTCCTCACCTTCCAGATAGCTCTTTAAGAGCGCAATAACATGGCGGGCTGTTGACATAAGGCATTTAATCTGGACGGGTATTTCAAACTCTTTCTTATAAACTCAATATCTCTCTTTACAACTTTACAAGTTGCCTGTGATAGAGATTTATATTACGCACAATAGTTTTATAAAGTCCTTGCAAGAACAATTGTACTATTAATTAACTAATTTTGGAATATTACTAATGTATGTAAAATAGTTTACGCTTACTGAAATCATTCTGAAATCATTTTTTGGTTTATATTGGTTTTTTTAAAGAAAATCACTTGTACTAAAAGAGTTTAATTGCTGTATAAATAGTTATTACCCCTAAAGTAAGTTTACGTGTCTGAAGTCTCGGAGAAATCGTCAAAGGTGAGTCGAAAAATATCCAAGGTTGAAATTGCTACCTCTATTAATCTACCCCTGACCTATGTTGGCAAAATCACCCAGCAGCAGCTAGAAAAGCATCTGTGGGATGCGGCGGACATATTGCGGGGAAAGATTGACTCAGCAGACTTCAAACACTACATTTTTGGGTTGCTGTTCTTCAAGCGGTTGTGTGATGTCTGGGAAGAAGAATATGACCAACGGCTGAAACTTTATCAAGATGCAGAATTAGCGGCTGACCCAGAGGAACACCGCTTTCACATTCCACCTGGGGCGTTTTGGAATGACATCAGGAAGCATTCCACGAATATTGGTGAACATCTTAACGCGGCTTTCCGGGCAATTGAAGATGCTAATACTCGGCTGCGGGGAGTATTTCAGGATGTGGATTTTAACAATAAAGAACGCTTCCCCGATGCGACATTAGAGTTATTATTGCAGCACTTTAGTAAACATCGCCTGCAAAATTGTGATGTTGAGGCGGATATTCTGGGGGATGCTTATGAATATCTGATTTCTAAATTTGCTGATGATGCGGGGAAGAAGGGAGGCGAGTTTTACACTCCCAAGATGGTGACTCGCTTAATTGTTATGTGCTTACAACCAGATGAGGGGATGAGCATTTATGACCCTACTTGTGGTTCTGGGGGTATGTTACTGGAGGCGGTGAATTATCTCCAGCGTCAGGGGAAAAATCCCAAGTCGTTGCAGTTATATGGTCAGGAAATGAACCTCAATACTTGGGCGATTTGTGAGATGAATTTGTTTCTCCATGATATTGATGATGCGTTTATTTTGCGGGGAGATACTTTAAGAGAACCGAAGCATTTAGAAACCTCACCCCCTACCCCTCTCCTTGGTAAGGAGAGGGGAGAAAAAAATGAAGGAAAAGGTGTATTAAAAACATTTGACCGAGTGCTGGCAAATCCGCCGTTTTCTCTGAAGAATTGGGGAGATGAAGCTTGGAAAAACGGGGATAAGTTTAGTCGAGATACTTATGGTTGTCCGCCAAAATCCTATGGGGATTTGGCATTTGTGCAGCACATGATTGCTAGTTTGAATGGAACTGGTAAGTTGGGCGTAGTTTTACCGCATGGGATTCTGTTTCGCGGGGGTGCGGAGGCGAAAATCCGCCAGGGAATTTTGCAAGATGATTTGATTGAGGCTGTGATTGGGTTAGCACCAAATTTATTTTATGGTACGGGTATTCCGGCTTGTGTGTTGATTATTAATAAGCAGAAAGAAGCCAAGCGGCGGGGTAAGGTGCTGTTTGTCAATGGTGCTGAGGAGATGGTAGAGGGGAAAAACCAAAATACTCTCTCTGAGGCGAATGTGGAACGGTTGGCTAAGGCGTTTTTGGCATTTGCGGATGAAGAACGTTTTGCGCGGGTGGTGGATTTAGCTGAGATTGAGAAGAATGATTTTAATCTCAATATTGCCCGATATGTGCAGACGGCTGAGGAGGAAGAACAAATTGATGTGGCGGCGGAAGTCCAGGTTTTAAAGGAGTTGTTGGAGAAGCGGGATGAGGCTGAGGCGAAAATGTTGGGATTTTTGGAGGAACTGGGTTATGGTTCCTAATGGATGGAAGATAGTCAACATTGAGAATATCGCAACGGTAAAAGGCGGCAGGCGAATGCCAAAAGGCAGACCGTTTGCTGAAGAAGTAACGCCTTATCCTTACATTAGAGTTAGCGATTTTAAAGATGGTTCTATTAGAAAAGATAATCTTAAATACGTCTTGCCTAACGACCGCGAACAAATTAAGCATTACACTATATCATCTCAAGATATATACATATCAATAGCAGGAACAATTGGATTAGTGGGAACTGTTCCACGAGAGCTTGATGGAGCGCAGTTAACGGAGAACGCAGCTAAGATATCTATTAAAAATCCCAAAAATATTGATATAAATTTTTTAAAATATGTGCTTTCGTCTAAATTTGTACAGAATCAAATTGAGCAGGCAAAAGGTATAGGAGGAGGTGTACCAAAACTTGCTATCTTCAGGATTGAGAAAATTACTATTCTTCTTCCTACTATTTCTGAACAAAAGAAAATTGCTGAGATTCTGAGCAGTTTGGATGAAGCGATCGCATCCACTCAAGCAGTCATCGACCAAACCCGCAAAGTCAAGCAGGGACTACTCCAGCAACTCCTCACTCGCGGTATTGGTCACACGAAATTTAAGGAAAGTGCGATCGGGAAGATTCCGGTAAATTGGGAAGTAGAAGAACTAGCTAAAGTAGCAAGAGTTATTGATTGTAAGCATCGGACTCCAGAATACGTAGAATCAGGATTTCCTGTTGTCAGACCTAGAGATGTTAAGGAAGGCGCTCTTGATTTATCAGGATGTCTTCGGACGACTAAAGAAGACTATGAAGATTTAATTGAGAACCATTGCCCATCTGTCGGAGACATCATATATAGCAGAAATGCTACATTTGGAGTTGCTGCAATAGTCGAGACTAATGAATTATTTACAGTCGGTCAAGATGTGTGCATTATAGTAGGGCAACTCCTTATTGGCAGACTTCTTTTTTATCTGCTGAACTCACGTATTATCAAAACTCAAATCGATAAACTTTCTGCTGGTTCTACATTTCAACGCATAAATTTGAAAGACATTCGTCGTTTTCTTGTTCCAGTAATAGCTGAAGATGAGCAGAAAGAAATTGCAGCGATTGCTGACAGTGTTACTGAAGAAATAAAAACACTAGAAACTCAATTACATCATTTACAAACAATCAAAAATGGTCTAATGCAAGACCTCCTCACAGGTCGCGTCCGCGTCACAAACATCTAATTAATCTAACTCATCCTCTCTCAAATCGTCATCCAAAATCGCCTCAATATCTCTCTTGCCATGCAAAACACGTAAAATCTCTACATCCTCATCAATACATCGATAGAAAACCAAATAATTTTTAAATCCCTTAATCGCTTGCTGCCGAATATCAACTAAATTAGGATGAGAAAAACTACGCACCTTACCAATTTTTGGCAATTGAGCCAATTGCTTAAAAGTTTCCTCCGCAGCAGCTAAAAACCTATCAGACATCTCCATATTATCCACCGCAATATAAGATGCTAAATCAATTAAATCGCGGATAACCTGCGGACGTTTGTAAATATTACCCATTTCCTTTTAAGCTTGCTGCTGAGAAATTTTTTTCTGCACAGCTTGACGGATATCATCCCAATCTTGGTCAGTTAAAGGTGTAGCACTTCCCGAATTTAACCCTTCTAATAATAAAGTTTGCAAACGTTCCTCAGCTTTGCGCTTTTGGTCTTGACGCACCAATTCACGGAAATACTCGCTAACTGTGCTATATCCGCCACTAGCCACTTGTTCCTCTACGTAAGTACGCATTACATCAGGCAGAGAAATATTTATACTTTTCATAGGTGTCTCTCATGCGCTTACTAAACTTAGTATGGCAAAAAATGCCATTTCCTGCCATTTACTGTTCAACCCATGACAGATCATAGAGAATATAGTTCGTCAATCTCATCTACTAATGAATTTTTGACCTCACCCCCTAGCCCCCTCTCCTTGAAAGGAGAGGGGGGAGAAGAGTTTTTAGAAGGGGGAGAAGAGTTTTTCGAGGCGGGAGAAGAAAGGGTAAAAGTTGGTATTTGGAAAACATCACCAGAACTTTGGGAAAAGCTGAAACCACTGGCTAGACAAATGCGCCACAAACCAACATCAGCAGAAAATCACCTTTGGCAATATCTACGTAATAGACTACTTTTGGGCTATAAATTTCGCCGTCAACATTCAATAGACCGCTTCATTGTTGATTTTTGGTGTTCCCAAGCCCAATTAATCATTGAAGTTGACGGTGCAATACACCAATACACTCAAGCAGAAGATGCTATTCGTCAACAATTTCTAGAAACTCAAGGCTACAAAATATTACGCTTCTCAAACGAAGCCGTCCTCTACAACACCAACGAAGTTCTCAACAAAATTCAATCCTTTCTCCTTTCCCAACCTCCCAAAACTTCCCCCTCTCCTTCTTATTCCCCCTCTCCTTCAAAGGAGAGGGGGCTAGGGGGTGAGGTTCACAACCCCAAAAGTTAAAATATGAAAGCCTCCGAATACACCCTGGTCGAAAAACCCTGCATAGATGCCTTAGTCAAATTTGGCTACACTTGGCTACCACCCCAACAAAACCAAACCGCCAGAGACAGCCTTAACCAAGTCATCCTCCGCGATATCTTCATTACCGCCATCCAACGCATCAACAATATCCCCCAAGAAGTCGCCCGCGCTACCTACCAGGATATGCTGGCAGTCACCGATAATGAACAATGGACAAACCTGCTGCGGGGAAACTATAGCCGTAACGTTCCCGGTGAAGCCACCAAAAAAACCATACGCCTCATAGACTTCCTCTACCCCGAAAACAACACCTTCATCGTTACCAATCAGTTTACAGTTCAATCCCAGCAAACCCGTAAACCTGATATTGTCGTCTTCATCAACGGTATTCCCCTGGTGGTTATCGAAGCCAAAAAACCCTTTACCGCCAAAGACAAAACCGGGGAAGCATTTGAGCAAATTAAACAATACGAACGCGATATTCCCCGCCTGTTCTACTCCAACGCCTTCAACATCATTACCAATGGCGTAAATGTTCTCTACGGTGCAACAGGCGCACCCTCAACTTATTGGGGAACCTGGAACGAAGCAGAAAAAACAGCAACAACTCCCCCCTCTCCTTCCAAGGAGAGGGGGCTAGGGGGTGAGGTCTTTTTTAGAAACGAATTAGAGAAACTACTTTGGTGTTTACTAAAACCTTCTCGCCTACTCGACATCCTGGCACACTTCATTATCTTCGAGAAACGAGAACAGAAAATAATTAAAAAAGTCTGTCGCTATCAGCAATTTCGCGCTGTCAATAAAATTGTAGACCGAGTAATTGCACCTCTCCAACCAGATCCCAAAAACCCAAAGCGCAAATATCGCAAAGGACTAATTTGGCATACCCAAGGCTCAGGTAAAAGCCTGACAATGGTGTTTGCTACCCTCAAACTCAAAAAACACCTAACTCTCAACTCCCCAGTTCTAGAAAATCCTAACATTTTAGTTTTGAGCGATCGCATCGACTTAGATGAGCAAATAGACAAAACTTTTAAAGCCTGCGGGCTACCTAACCCCACTCACATTACCTCTGCTGAGGAACTACAAACAGCCATCCACAGCAACCCTATCGGCTTAACTTTACTCTCCACCATTTTTAAATTTGACCAGTCAGCCACAGCAGCAGCCAACAGCCACAACTGGATTATTTTGGTAGACGAATGTCACCGCACCCAAGAAAAAGATTTAGGTGCATATTTAGAAAAAACTTTACCTCATGCCTGTTTTATTGGCTTTACAGGTACACCCATCCAAACCACGGACAAAGACACTTATCAAAACTTCAGCCTTCCCGGTGAAGACTATCTCGACCGTTACAGCATAGACGACGCTGTAGCCGATGGTGCTACTGTTCCCATCCGTTACACCAGCCGCAAAGCAGAATGGCAAGTAGATGAGAAAAAACTAGATATTTTATTTAATAATTGGTTTGAGAAGGAACCAGAAGAAATTGTTCACAAAATCAAAGCGCGAGGCGTAAAAGTTGAGGATTTAGTCAAACACCGCCAACGCATTGAACTATTAGCCTATGACATTTGGGCGCATTTCTCCTCTCATGCAGCCCCGGAAGGCTTTAAAGCACAAATTGTCGCCATCGACCGGGAAGCAATAATTCTCTACAAACGGGCATTAGATAAAAACATCGCCAAAAGCTTAATTAAACAAGGTTTTGACCCAGAAACAGCCAAAACCTGGGCGGAAGCCATGAGTGTCCCCATTTATTCCAGCAACCAAGAAGACGCAAAACCCAGCGAAGATAAATATATTGATGCACTGCGCCAAGACCTCAGAAAATACGCCTTGGATAAAAATGGTGAAGTTGCTGCTATCAACAAATTTCTGGGGGAAAATGCCGACTACGAAGCCAAAGTCCAGAGTGGGGAAGTACCAACCGTACATTTCCTCATCGTCTGCAACAAACTGCTGACTGGGTTTGACGCACCGCGCGAAAGCGTCATGTATTTAGATAGCCCCTTAAAAGAACATAACTTATTGCAGGCCATAGCGCGAACCAACCGCGTCTATGGTTCTCACAAAGAATTTGGGCTAATTGTTGACTACATCGGCGTTACCAAAAACCTCACCGAAGCTTTAGCCACCTACCGCCAAGCCGACGTGAAAAACGCCATGAAAGACCTAGATGTGGAACGCAGCCAACTCAAAGCCGCCCACTCCGAGGCGATGAAAATTATTAAACATATCCCCCGCAACACAGGAGACATCCGCCAAGAATACGACACCCTGATTCAGCATTTGGGGAGTGAGGATAAATGGTACGAATTTCATCGTCTCGCCAGAACCTTTATTAAAGCTTACGATGCCCTTAGCCCTGACCCGTTGATTCTCGATTACAGAAATGACCTGAAATGGGTAGCTGGATTTTTACCTTTAGGAAAACTGACCTTTGAGAAACAAGAATCTACCTTAACTCGTGATGTCAGTGCCAAAATCAGAGAAATGCTCAACGAACACCTGGATATTACAGGCATTACCACACTTTGCAAGTTACATGATATCACCGACCCAGATTTCTGGAAGGATTTTGCAGTCAATCAGCCCGAACCAGAAATAAAAACTGCGGCGGTACGCAAAAGTGCCGAACTCCGCAAAGTTATGCAGCAGAAAGTTGATGAAAATCCCTTATATTACGGGACATTTTCTGAGAGAGTTTTAGAAGTTTTACGCGAGTTTGAACAAGGTCAACTGGAAGCCGCCGAAACCCTCAAGCGATATGAGGAAATTGTGCGCGATATGCAAGCGGCGGAACAAGCCCATAAACAAACGAGTTTGAACCAGAAAGCTTACGGTGTCCTCAAAATTTTAGAAGCCTTCTTGCCAGAAAATCAGGGTCAAGGCGATAGCAGCCAGAGTGATTCTAGCAGTGCTGACTCTGATAATGAGCCAAATCCCCTAGAGAAAGCAGCGCAAGCCATTGACCAACTTTACTCCAGTGATGAAACTGCGCCTCCTGGCTGGCATTTGAAAGAACAGTTACGTAAAGAACTGCGGCAAAAAGTTCGTACTTTGGTGTTTAATTTAAAGCTGGAAAATTGGAAAGATATACCTAGTAAGGTTGATGAGTACGCGCTCAAACATTACAGCAGTACTTGAGTGATGAGTTTACAGGTATGAAATCCTACACCGACGTATATAAAGACTATATGGCCGATGTTTATCGCCATGCAGAAGAGGAATATTCTTGGTATAAAAAAGCTGATAATTTAAGAGATGCTGTCAAGAAAGCTTTTCTTAGTGAAGACGAACAGGGAAAAGTTCATAGTCATCAACACCTTGTTGGCCGCCAGCGTTTAGCTTTAGCAACTGAAATTGCCTTAGAACGCTTTGATAATCTCGGAATCAGCAGTTTTGACAACTTTAATACCATTTACCAATTTGTTCAGTCTGTTAGCGCTGAGGTACACGGCTTCGGTCAATTAGCCACATACGACACTACACTTCGTATTGCTAAATATTTGGGTTGTGAACTTCAGGAAGTCTATCTTCATGCAGGCGTTATATTATGTCCGCATAATTAGTTATGATTCCCACAGTATTGCACCCCACCCCGCCAAAGCTACGCTTTGTCTCCCCTCAGAGCCTGCGGGGAGGGGATTAAGGGGTG
>NZ_JACKZU010000389.1:0-7565 GCF_014222165.1 Nostoc sp. 2RC | reverse complement strand
CCTCCGTAGTTCCCAGCCAAACTGCTATTTGGGAAACTTATCCCAACGTTCAGGTTATTACTTTAAATGAAGTTCCTCTCAAAGGAGTGTATCCCACATTGGGAATTGACAGGGCTTTAGCTTTGTGGGGTGCGGGTAAAACTTGGGGTTTTCCTATGTTGGTGATTGACGCAGGAACAGCACTAACTTTTACTGCTGCTGATGCTAATCAGTGTTTGGTTGGAGGGGCGATTCTACCGGGATTGGGGTTACAATTTGCAACTCTCGGTCAAAAAACAGGACAATTACCATTAGTTGAAATTTCCCAAATTGCATCTTTACCACCACGTTTTGCACTGAATACAACAGAGGCAATTCAAAGTGGTGTAATTTACACATTCCTAGCTGGAATTAAAGATTTTATTCAGGCATGGTGGAATTTATTTCCTCAAGGAAAAATTGCAATTAAAGGCGGCGATCGCACTTTATTAATTAACTATCTCCAAGCTTTATATCCTGATATGGCAACACAGCTAATTGTGGAACCGAATTTAATTTTTTGGGGAATGAAAGAAATATTCATGGCAAATTACAAATAGGAATCCGAATTTGAAACTTACTTAGTAGATTTTGGCTTTGGTCGATATCGCCACATGATAAATCCTGTGATTAAAAGAATAGTTGGAGTTAGCCCTACCAAAAAATAAATTATACGAGATGTTAAGCCCCAAAATGTGCCATAGTGTAAAGGTCTAAGGATAGCGATCGCTTTGTCTCCTAGCGGTAATTTAGTACTATCAATTACACGTAATATTTCACCGCTATACCCATCAAGATAGACTCCGCTTTGTCCATAAATCACTGTTTCGTGATTTTGACGTTTGCTGATATAAACAGCGTCTTCAGGTTTACTGGGAATAGTTACTGATAATGTCGTTGCATTAGGAAATACTTGATTGGAATTTTGGAGTAATTGTGATAACTGTAAAGGGGTGGAATCAGAAATTGGTTTAGCAGCAACTTCTGGTGGTTGTGAAGTGAAAGTAACTGCATAAATCAATGGATAAGTCCAATGAGATAAATTCCAACAAAAGCCTGTAAAAGCACTAAAGCAAAGGAAAATTGTGGCAACAATTCCTACAACTTTGTGAATATCAAAATTTACTCGTTTAGGATGACCATCCCACTTGATTTTGAAGCCAGTAATTAACTTGCGCCAACCAGGCCATAAGATTAATCCTGTAATAGACAAAATCAATAGTAATAATGCTACAATACCGACTGCAATTTGACCATTTATACCTAACATCAGACTATAGTGCAGGTAGAGAATTACCCTTTCAAAACTCGAATCTGCATCATTCCAAGTTATGATTTCACCAGTATAAGGATGGACGAATAATCGAATCGCCTTATTATGATCAAAAAATTCAACTTCGTATGGGGAAGAAGCGGTTGCAGGTAATCTGATGTAATAAGATGTGGGATTAGTAAAATTGATATTAGCTTGATTGTTTTGAGAAATCACAGATTTAGCTGTTTCTAAAACACTATCAAGAGAAATTATTTGTTCTTGAGGTACTATACGTCCAATTTGCTGGCTAATCAGCAATTGCTCTATTTCTGGTTTGAACACCAAAAAACTACCCGTTAAACCAATAAAAGCGATAAATACCCCCACAACTAAACCAATATATCGGTGCAGTCTGAAGGTTATATCACGGAACTTGTGTGATTTCATGCTAGATGCGTCTTCTAATTTTAGATTTGGGATTTTAGATTTTAGATTTATACTCGTGATTTAATTTTTGATTTGAAATTTTCAATAAATTATCTAATATTAATTAGAAACAATCATACGACAGATACATGCTCAAAAAATCTTGTTTAAATGGCTTTCTTAATGCGTGAATTTTGCATAGCCATTTAAGATTTTGGAATCAGACCATGTAGCTTTCTGATTTGCAAGAGTACAGAAATCATTTTTAATCTAAAATTCCCACAGTCAACATTAGATAAACTTACTTTGCATCGACTCTGTAATAAATTCCCGAATATCCATCGCTATATCCCCAGCACAAGATTGTGGTAAGTCATTGCCGGCATGGGCAATCATTTTTAACTCAACTTTTGGAGTTAGTTGGGCATAAATTTGACTCTTGGCTAAAGCATCTGGTGTATCTTGACCACCTTGTAAAATCAAAACTGGGACTTCGATGCTGTAAAGGCGTTTTTGTAATAATTCTGCCTCAATTTCTGCTTGTCGGCGTTTGAAAAGTAATTGACAAGCTATGGGGTAACGCAGCAAATCTTGACGTAATTGCAAATCCTGTGTAATTTTTTCATGCCAGCCCAGGATTTTAGTGAATGTAACTAGCGATCGCAACAATTTAACCACGAAGGGTGAATAATTCAATAATCGCCGCATCTTCCGACAATACTCTTCTTGTCCTGCTATTTCTACACCTTCAGGCGCTAGCAGTACCATACCGTTAACATTCTCTGGATACTTTAGGGCATAACTAGCAGCAACCCAACCCCCAAGAGAATGTCCCACTAAATAAACTTTTTCTAGCTTGACAGCTTGCAAAAACTCAGCTAAACATTCGACTTGTAAATCAATGGAATGATGAATATTAGGATTTTCCGACTCACCAAAACCTAATAAATCAGGTGCAAAGCAATGGAAATTCTCTGCCAGGGACTCCATTACAGATAACCATTCACTGCTATCATTCCAAGCACCATGTAAAAAAATTACAGGAATTTCTGCACCAGCTTCACGCCAAAATAATAACCCTTGAGAAAGCTTTCTCCGGGAGTTACGAAATAGTGTATCCATCTGAATTTAGTAATTAACCCTTAGCACCATAATAAGGGACTTGCAAGTAAAAAAATATTCCATAGAAGACTGTTAATTATTGATGGTTGACGGTTGACGGTTGACGGTTGACAGTCAACAGTCAACGACCCCAAGCGCAATAATTGATTTTTTGCAATTCCTTAGTGATTTGCAAATAACAAATGACTAATGACTAATAACCAAATATTATTATGCCAGTGTTGTCAAGCCATTCAAATAATCTTGTAACTGTTGAGTATGGTCGTGAGACATTTGTCCTGGAGGTAGCAAATTTGGAGGGAAAGCTTGGATTTCCATAACTTCCAAAGCATCTTTAACTTCCATTGTCCCAGTTACTTCGGCTTCAACCACAACACAAATCGAATGAATTCTGGGATCGCGGTCTGGTGAGGAGTAAACTCCTACTAAACGGTTAATTTTCACCAATTCTAATCCAGTTTCCTCCATCAATTCCCGGCGGACTGTGTTGGGAATATCTTCTCCCCAATCCACAATACCTCCAGGCAATGACCAAAGACCATTGTCCCGCCGCCGAATCAGTACAATCCGACCGTCGGGTAAAATTGGGATAATACTAGTACCAGTAATGGGATGACGAAATATAATACCCAATACTGTTTGTCCAATACGCCATAAACTACGTGTGGACTCGACAGCTGAAGGAAAAAAAGCAATAACGTTCAATCTTCAAAATTTATGTATTGTATTCTATATTTCTCTACCACTGACATTAGCCTCAATCTATAAAATATTATTGAGTTTTGTTTTATACAAAAATGTTTGTGGTTCGAGATTTTATTCTAACGATTTACGTAGAACACTCTCAATTCTAACATCAAGTTTCTAGAGAAGCACTGTACTTACATATACATAATATTTTCACATTATTCTCTCTTAGAAAGTTCTCAATGCCAGCAGCCAGCCTTCAGACTTTGCTCTTTATCCATTGCAAATAACTAATATAGGAATCGTATTTGATTTTTGAAATTATTTATCTAATTTCAAAGGCACAATGCAAGCGGGATTGCCGACAAATAAAGAGTGAGCAATAAAAAATCAAACTTTTAAATCTTTACAAAGTCTTGTTAAAAATCAAATCATAATTTGATAAAACAAATCATTTACATCCGCTACATTTGTCAATCAAACTGAACTAAAGTTTTTCATAAATACAATACTACAAAAACTAATTAGTTAATTTATACAACAGATTGCTTGGGAGTCAGGTACAGATAATCCTAGCTAACATGTTCTCTACCTTGTATTTCATTTATCTAAAATACAGTGTGTATATTTTAGATATTTGTGTGTGAAAAACGATATTTTTATCTACCTCTAGTCAGATATTGTTTAATTTTAATTGACAAAATCAAGTCAAGTACGGTATACTAGAAAATTGTTTAAAGCGTATCGATTAGTCACTAGGCTACAAGTATATCAAAAACATTGGTAACTGATATTACATAAGTTATGCCTAGTTGCGATTTTTTTGTTGTTTATTTATGAGGTGAACATGGCTAAGCGCCGTAACCCGAAAAAAGAAAAGGCGCTACGGAACCAGGCGTATGCCCGGAAGTTTCGTAAACGGACTACGACAGGAAGAATGCAGAGAAGGTTCCAACAAAGACCACCGAAGAGTGAGGAAGATGAAGGCGCAGCAGCAATTGACGCTGAGTAAGTTGCCTGTTAATATACTTACTTTTTAAGTCTTTTAGAATTTGAGGGCGTATATTTTTACGCCCTCAATTATTTTGGGGAAAGGGAAAAGGGGAAAGGGGAAAGGGGAAAGATTAAATTTATTTCCTTTTCCCTTTAACCTTTAACCTTTTCCCCCTCAATTATTTTGGGGAAAGGGGAAAGATTAAATTTATTTCCTTTTCCCTTTAACCTTTAACCTTTTCCCCTGCCCCCCCATTCCCTCTATTCGCCAATTTGAGCGCGAGCAGCTATGAGTGCTTCACGAACCTGTGCAAAGCCTGTACCACCGTAACTGTTGCGGGCAGACACGACTTGACGGGGGGATATGGCCTGATAAATATCTGCGGCAAATGCTGGATGTAGTTGTTGCCACTCGTCTAGTGTCAAATCTTTTAGGAGTTTACCTGCGACAATACTGGTTTTTACGACTTTACCCACGAGATTATAAGCTTCTCGGAAAGGAACGCCCCGTGCTGCTAGATAATCTGCCACATCGGTAGCGTTGGAAAAGTCTTCTGTCACCGCTTCGGCTAAGCGTTGGGTACGAAATTCTAAGCCTTCTGCCAACAAAATTGTCATTGCTTCTAGAGATGCTTTGACTGTGTTGACGCTATCAAATAAACCTTCTTTATCTTCTTGCAAGTCTTTGTTATAGGCCAGGGGTAACCCTTTCATAATCACCAACATTGCTTGGAGATGACCAAATACGCGCCCTGTTTTTCCTCGCACCAATTCCGGGACATCGGGATTTTTCTTTTGGGGCATGATACTGGAACCAGTGGCACAGCTATCTTTGAGGCTAACAAAGCGAAATTCTTCAGATGACCAAATGATGACTTCTTCTGCAAGCCGACTGAGGTGAACCATAATTAAGCTAGCAGCACACAAGAATTCGATCGCAAAATCGCGATCGCTCACTCCATCCAGGCTATTAGCATAAATGTTGTCAAAATTCAATAGCTTGGCTGTATAATGGCGATCGATGGGGAATGTAGTCCCCGCTAAAGCACCACACCCCAAGGGTGAAATGTTAACTCGGCGAGAAACATCGCTTAGGCGTTCCCAGTCCCGTTGTGCCATTTGAAAGTATGCCAGCAGGTGATGAGCTAAACTCAGGGGTTGGGCGCGTTGGAGATGAGTATACCCAGGAATTAAAGTTTCAACGTGTTTTTCGGCTATATCTAAGAGAACGCCTTGAAATTCACGCAATTGACCTTTGATTTGTTGGATTTGGTCGCGGAGGTAGAGTCTAGTATCAGTGCCGACTTGGTCATTACGCGATCGCGCTGTATGTAGCTTCTTACCCACATCGCCGACAATTTCCGTCAATCGTCGTTCAACTGCAAAATGCACATCTTCAGCATCAACACCAGGCTGAAATTTTCCCTGGCGGTACTCTTGGCGAATTTGGTCTAAGCCTGCAATCAGTTGCTCGGCTTCTTCTTTGGAAATTATCCCCGTGTAACCCAGCATCTTCGCATGAGCTTGAGAACCAGTCAAGTCATATTCTATTAATTCAATATCAAAATTTATACTGGCATTAAAACGAGCGATGGCCGGATGTAATGCTGATTCAAACCGCTGACTCCAAGTTTGTTCTTTAGTCATAGATTATGAGTGATTTGGCATCAATTTTGGATTTTAAATTTTAGATTTTGGATTAATCTAAAATCTAAAATCCAAAATCTAAAATTACTTTAACCGTAGCTAGTTAGATTCCGAATGATATAGCCAATGACTAAACCAATCAACAATGCCCAGACTTGACCTGTTTGTATAAAATGGTTCCAAGCTTTTTGCATTTGACCCATGAGGTCTGGGTCGGTAATTGTTTGTGCTAATGCCGTGAAATTTACAGGCAAATGCCAAAATAACTGATATATGAAATCGTTGTAGTGGCTCATGTTTGGTGGTTAATTAGGTTGTAGATGCCAAATTTCAGTATCAGTATATTTATGAAAAAATTACTGACATAGCAGATTTTCAGTAGAGATTTGCAATTGCAAGTCTCTACAGGACGCACAATCCTTGATATTTCGTTGATTTGGATAATTCACATCAGACGTAATTCTGAATCCTGAATTCTGAATTCTGCTATAAATACTGAAATCTTGGTTATGACTTTAATGTCTTAACTCAAGATCCAGAGGATGCCAACCGCAATTTCTCGGCTGTCCGTAAAATTTGCCCCGCCAAAACTGCTGCGCCAAAACCGTTATCGATATTCACTACACCTACCCCCGCAGCACAAGAGTTCAGCATTGTCAATAAAGGTGCTAGACCGCTAAAACTGGCACCATAACCGATGCTAGTGGGTACAGCAATCACCGGACAATTTGCCAAACCAGCAACAACACTGGGTAAAGCGCCTTCCATTCCTGCGACAACAATCAACACCGATGCCGAATCAATGACGTGACGATTATTTAGTAAGCGGTGAATGCCTGCAACCCCAACATCCCAGAGGCGTTTGACTTGAAAACCAGAAAGTTCAGCTGTCACAGCGGCTTCTTCAGCAACCGGTAAATCAGCAGTGCCAGCAGAAAGAATACCAATTTCTCCTTGAAATTGTGGTTCGATGCTAGGAGGAGCAATGGCACAAATTCGCGCCATTTCGTAATATCGCAAACCTCTAACTTTTGCTTGCAGTGTGCTATAAACTCCTGGTTCAATGCGAGTTGCCATCACCACCGGACTGCGGAGGCGCATCACCTCGATAATTTGAGCAATTTGCTCTGGTGTTTTACCAGGGCCCCAAATCACCTCTGGGAAACCAGTTCTTAACTGGCGATGGTGGTCAATTTTGGCAAACTCACCGACACTTTCATAGGTTAAATCTTTGAGAGAATCTAACGCTATATCTGGGGAAACCTTACCATTGGCAACTGCTTCTAAGAGCGATCGCAAATTTTTTTCATTAGTCATTAGTCATTAGTCATTAGTCATTAGTCATTAGTCATTAGTCATTAGTCATTGGGCATTGGGCATTGGGCATCGGGCATTGGGAAGGGGAAAGGGAAAGGGG
>NZ_JACKZU010000388.1:0-7637 GCF_014222165.1 Nostoc sp. 2RC | reverse complement strand
GTGTGGGAGGTGTGGGAGGTGTGGGAGGTGTGGGAGGATGGTGAAGAAATTTTTCCCCGTCTCTCCCCACACTCCCCACACTCCCCCATCTCTCGTTTGTTGAGCGTTCGCGTAGCGTCTCGTAGAGAAGTCGAACAGCATCTCCCTATCTCTGTACACCCCACTCCCTTGTACTAGCGATGATTGTACTTTTTTTGACTGTCGGTGTTACCCTCAGCACAATTGCAAGCTTTGTTTTTGGAATTCCGTGGTTGATGCCGATTTTGGGTGCTGCTGTACCTTATCCTATTTTCTTTTTACAAGTGCGTCGTCAACAATATAAAAGTGCTTTTTGGTGGATGTTGCTGTGGGGAGTGTTGCAGAGTATTGGTGTAATTGTTGCAACAATTATCGCCCCACAAACAGCAGCAAAAGTTATTCTTCGTGGAGAATCATACACTGCGGAAATGTTCCACTGGATTCGCACGGGAGAAGGTATGGAAGGAACACTTCGTTTGTTTTTACCAAACCATTTATTGCACTATGGGATTTTTTGCATTCTCTGTATTGTCACCATCAGTAGCGCCGCATTAATCTTTGGCACTTGGATGCTAAATTATATGAATTTTTATGTTGCACAGTTGATAAAAATCAGCGCTAAACCTTGGTTGGCAGCTATTTTAGGATGGTATCCTTGGTCACTGGTGCGGGTAATTGGCTTTATTGCAACTGGAGTAGCTTTAGCTGCATTAGGATTAAATTTATTCACTCGTATGAGGGGCGAAGTTCCTAAATTTGCCTTTCCTAAAACTTATATGTTAATTGGAATTACTTTTGTGATTGCAGATATTATCATCAAAGGAGTTCTAGCGCCCATTTGGCAAAAATTACTGTTGTCTGCGTTGGGTTAAATTAATTACATAGATATCTTCAAAATGAATGTAGAGACGTAGCAGTGCTACATCTGTGGATAACGTATATTTAATTTGTGGAGATGTCTATTGATTTGCCAAAATTTTCTCATAGGCTTGGATTGTTTGCTTAGCGATCGCATCCCAGCTAAAATTTACATCAGCATATTTGTGAGCATTTAATCCCCGTCGTTGGCGTTCTGTGGGATTGTCCAAAGCTGCTTTTACTAAATTTACTAACGCTTCCACATCCGTTGTACTTACCCAACCTGATTGACTATCAAGTATTTGTTGGTAGATATGCACTTGGTCAGAAATCACTACGGGTATTCCTGCTAGCATTGCTTCAGCGACAGCAATACCAAAATTTTCATAGTAAGAAGGTAAGACGAATAAATCAGCAGCTTGTAGTAAACTAGCTTTTAATTCACCAGTCACAAAACCAGTGATTGTAGTGTGCGATCGCAATGGTGAATTTTGAATTTGGGATTTTATCTTTTGCTCGTAATCTGGATCTTGAGGATTTGTACC
This sequence comes from Nostoc sp. 2RC, assembly GCF_014222165.1. NCBI lineage: Bacteria > Bacillati > Cyanobacteriota > Cyanophyceae > Nostocales > Nostocaceae > Nostoc > Nostoc sp. 2RC. The sequence continues at coordinate 6,216 of NZ_JACKZU010000388.1, read as the reverse complement.
AGCTAAAATAAAATGAAACTTATAACCAATTCCTAGCAATTTTTCTAGGGCTGGAATTAATAAATCTAACCCTTTTTTCGGGTCGATTCTTGACATAAATAATACCAACGGAATATCGTCAGCAATATTAAATTGCTGACGCGTGATATTTCTCTTTTCTTTTTTTGTTACTCCCTCTTGTTTCACACCCAAGGGAATTACCAAATCTGGTGTGGAAACTCCAAACCGTTCTGATATTTTAGCTTCTTGTTCGCTAGTAAAATGAATTGCTGCCGCACTAGCTAAATTTTGGCGTTCTATAATTGCTGTATAAATCTGCTTTAATTGCTTTTTTTTACGTAAATCAGCCGGATCGAGAGTACCCAAAGGGCGTAAAATATAAGGTAGCTTTTGTTGACGACACACAATAGCAGCAGCACTACTTATAGGGGAAAATAAAGCATGAATATGTGCAATATCAAACTCCTGACCGTGACGTTTTAGCCACTTTAATAAATCTAGAGAAAATTTATAACGACGAAATGGCGCACAACGAAAATAAATGATTTCATAACCATCTTGTTTAATTGGGCGATTTAAAAGAACATCCAGAGGTATTTGACCTGTATCGCCATTACTATCAGTTGTGAGAATTGTAACTTCTACTCCCTCTTTTACCAATGCTGGAGCTAATCCCAGTACCATTTGACTAGGGCCACCATAAATCAGAGAAATTGAGGGAACAATTTGTAAAATCTTCATTTTTTTGTTATTAGTCATTAGTCATTAGTCATGAGTTATTAGTCATTGGTTTGGTATTTTCCCTTTCCCTAATAAAGATGTAGCCCTTTCTTTGACCACAACAGTGCAAAAAGCACTCTTATGCAAGAAGTTTGATGTATTTAAAACCTTTTCCCTTTCCCCTTTCCCCAAACCGTATTACCCCATGCATAACTCTTGATAAAATTCTAATTGCTGTTTAGCCAAAGCTTTATTTGTGTATTTAATCATTGCTTTTTGATAACTCATTTCCCCAAGACTATGAGCAAAATATGGTTTATCCATTAATTCAAGTAAGCAATTAGCAAGCGCTTGGACATCACCTTCAGGAAAAATTAAACCAGCATCACCAATTACATGGGGAATTTCACCAGAATCAGAACCAATCACGGGCACTTGACAAGCCATTGCTTCAATTAATACATGACCAAATTGTTCTTTCCATCCAGCAGAAGTTAAGGTTTTAAATTTGTAAGTAGTTTCTGAAGGCAGTACTAAAGTACTCATTAAATTAATATAGTTAGCCACTTTATGATGAGGAACACTTTCTACTAAAATTAATCTGTCTTGAATATTGTTTTCTACTGCCACCTTGATTAATTCATCTTTTAATTCTCCCCGTCCCAATAAGAGGAATTTCCAGGATTTATTTTTTAAAGTTATCAACGCTTGTAATAAGGTTAATAAACCCTTTTCTTGAACAAAACGCCCTACAAAACCTACTACAAAATCTTCTTTATCAATACCTAAACTAGCTGCTAATTCTGGTTGTCTTTTAGGAGTAAATAAACTTTCATCTACACCCAATTGCGGCATTACTTTAATTGGGCCTTGATATCCCCGTTGCCTCAAAATTTCCGCTCCATCTTGATTACCAGAAATAATTCCGTGGCTTTGATTTAGATTATATTTTTCTAATAAAGCAATCGGTAATTTTAATTGATATGGTAGATTCCACCAGGTAAAAAATACATTTTTGGCTTTGAGTCCTAATAGCTTATTTAAAGTAATCATCTGAGTATAAGCTAGTCCTCTAGACCCTTGTTCTACTTGAATAATTTGGGGGCGAAATTGTTTGAACAAAGATATTAAATCCGCTCCAAAAGTCAAAAGTCCCTGATGATTTTGACTAAAGTTAGAAACCGGAACTACCTTAAATGAACCTTCATCGCGATATTCAGTTTCAATGATTTTATTTTGTACACCACCAGGATTCCAGCGCTTGGGAACTACAACTGTAACTTCAATATCAGGTTGAAGCTGAGATAAAGCGCGTAATTTTTCACAGTTAAGGTCTACAATATAAGTATGACTAGCAACTAAAATTTTCATTTTTATTTGTAATTGATGATTTTTGATTCAGCAACTCCCAACTTCTAACTCTTAACTCCCAACCCCCAACTCCTAACTCCTAACTCCCAACTCCTAACTCTTAACCCCTAACCCCTAACTCAATTTCTCGATCCAAACGAGTGTAAATTTGACCATCATTCCATACTGATTGGATGATAGTACCCAAGGCTTTGAAAAAACCCAAAGTGTAAAAAATACCGCGAGTGATAATTTTGATGGGGGAACCGCTTTTATGACAAGGTGGGCGTCCCAATACGTGACAATCGAATAAACGTGCGTATAAACGTAAAGCTTGAGTAGCTGTGAGGTTTTTCAGCCCCATCAAAAAATGATTGTGGTAAAAGGTGAGTTGATATTTGAGCGATCGCATACTAATATCGTGACAACCACCAGTCTCTTCACCTAAATGCACTAAATGAGCTTCTGGGTCGTACCAAATCTTATATCCCGTCTTGCGTACCCGCAAACAAAAATCTGATTCTTCCCGCACTGCACTACCGCGAAACCTCTCATCAAAACTCAGTCCGTGCTTAGTAAAAATTTCGCGACGAAAGGACATATTGCAACCCCTTGCTGTAAGTACTTGCTGGGGTTTTGTTGTATGTACCAAATCAATATGATACCAAGCTATTCCTGGATCCATAGCTTCGGGAGGCAAATATTCAATCTCTAAATCTCCTCCAGAATCACCCAGTTTCATCCTGTCAAATACTCGCCCAGCAACAGCCCCCACCTCTGGGTTTTGCAAATAATTTTTCACATGGGCGGATAACAATCCAGGCGTTAACTGGACATCATCATCAATAAATAATATTATTTCACCAGCTGAGCGCCGTACAGCATAATTCCGCGCCCCTGGTAAACTTGCCCAATCTAACCGCAACCATTTAATTTTACCTGCTGCCGCCATTTCCTCTAGGTAGGCTTGAATTGCTGGTTGGTGTTTTGCGGTTTGATCTACCACTAAAACTTCAAAATTCGGATAGTCCTGTTTTAGGACATCTACAATACTATCCCGTAGCGGTTCCTCTCGACCGTATGTCGGAATAACCACTGTAATTAAAGGCAAATTATTCATAATTTTAGTCATTAGTCATTAGTCATTAGTCATTAGTCATTGGTCATTAGTCATTGGTCATTAGTCATATCATGTCCGCCTAATTACCCATAATAAAAACCTCTCCGCGTCCCCTTGTCTCCGTGTCTTTGCGTCCCCTTGTCTCCCTCATCTCATTTATCCCGCTGCTGCTGCATATAAATTATCAAATAACTCATTTTGCTTTTCAGAGTTATGTAAAATTTGTGCTTGAGCTAATGCGCCCGCACTTAAAAATTCATAATGTTCTCGTTTATCACTTCTATCAAGAAATTGTTTGACTTGTTGTAATGCTTGTTCTGCTAAATAGTCATAAGTACTATTGAGAACTTCCCAATATTCATCAGTTTTAGTTTTTTCTCCGTGAACCCAATTTGCCCAATGTCTAATGTCGTTAATTGGTAATTCTAAAATATAGCCGTTTTCTTCATGACGAATAAATTCAGGCAAAGCACACACATTTGTTGTAATAGCTGGAGTTGCAACGGAAAATCCTTCTATGATACTAAAGCCATAAGTATCATGTAATGTGGGCATTAATTGAAAATGACTTTGGGATAGTAATTCAATTACTTTGTCGTTAGGAATATTTTGATGAAAAACAACGTTATTTAAATCTAATAACTTCAAATCTTCTAGATATTTTTTCTTATCTGGGAAATCTGTCGGTACTCCTGAACCATGTTCTAATCCCGATATTATATGGATGATGAGAGGTAAACCTAATTTTTCAGCTTTCTTTGCTAGCCTTAAAGCAATAATTCCACCTTTTCTAGCAATGTGATTTCCTACAAAAATAAGTTGTAATTTTTGGTCGGATTGATAAGTTTTAGCACTGTTAACTCTGGTACGAAAATTTGGATGAATTACATCTAACTTTTGATTTAACTTTGCTTCTATTTTCCAACCTTCAATTCGCTTAATAAATCTCATTTTAGCATAATCTGAAATTGCTATTATTTTTTGGCAATTATCTAGTGCTAAACGATTGTTTAATAATTCATAAATTACTGCCTCGCGTTTATTTTGAGGATTTCTATACAAAACTCTATGGTCTTCAAATGTGACAAACCAAGGTTTATGTGTATATAAAACTCTATTAAAAGAATGAGCAACCTGACATTTTTCCCCCACAGGTTGCCAAGGGAAAAAACTTCCTAAAGGATACCAAAGTTTTTCTATAGGATATCTACCTGTAGGAAAAGATTTGGCATGAATTAGTTTATGCTTAGAATTACGTGGAAGGTTAGGAATTCTAATGTGCTTATTACCGCATATGATAACTTTTACCATTGTTCTCTGATTTAAATTGTTTTTATGGGTTTTCTCTTGTTTTTTGGGTTCGGGTCAGCATCTTCTTTTTCTTGTTTTTCCAGTTCTGGCAATTTAAAAAGAACTCCCGCAAAAAACCAATAATACACAGCCACCGGATCTACATCCAAGGGATAGTAGTAGGTGTTGTAACTAATAAACAATATAAACACCCATAAAGCTGCTCCGTAACTGCGGAAATTACGGTTTTTTATCGAACGATAGGTTTTGAAGGCAATAATTGTTAAAGAGGTGACTAAAGCTAAAAATGCTAGTACTCCAACAATTCCAATTTCATAAAGTACTTTGGGGTAATAAGTTTCTACCAACTTAGTTTCACCCATTGTACGGGCTGAATTAGTAGCTCGACCCAAGCCACTACCTAAAGGGCCGTCTACGTTTTTCCAGTTTTCTTCAAATTGCTGGACAATAAAATCTTGGGGTGGTGAAGCTTCCCAACGACTGGTAAAACTCGCAGTTCTCTCTTGGACGACAGCAGGGTTAGTTATCATTGCTATTCCCAAAATAAAAGCCAGTCCTATTCCTATGGGGATAAACCGTTTGAGGTTGCCTATTTGACCAGTGAGTAATAGCAAAATTCCAAAGCAGGTTGGTACTAAAGCTAAAGCAATTCTCTGTCCAGAAATTACAGCATTAATAAATACTGAACCTAAAGCACCTAAACTAACTAATCGCCATATTATTGAAGGGTCAGTAAAGCCAGTAGCAAAGGTAAAAAAGGTACTGGAAATTAAAAACCATGCCCACTGCCAAGGGGCTACAAATGTCCCTGGAAGACGAATAACTCCTTCTTCTGGGCTATATAAAAGCGCTCCACCAAAATAACACCTGGCTTCTAATGATGTGACAAATAGGGCATTTCCTTCAAGACCTCTAGTGCCTTTACAGATACCAGTTAATAATAATAAATATTGAATAAACCCCAGTACACAACAAATGAGTATCAGGGAAACTTGCAGGCGTGATAACAATAGAAAATCTCGTTTATCCCGAATTAAATAATAAGCACAAGCAATCAAAGGCACGTAGCCTAAAAGTACTTTTAGCCCCAGAATTCCCATACCTATAGGGAATTCTTTGGGTGCTTTTTGTAAAAGTCCGACGCTAGGGGGGTTAAACTGTTGCCCGCCATTGACAAACAACAGTGTTAAGACACAGCAACCTAAAGCAATATAAAGTGGAGTTTTAATTCCTGGGGGAATAATTATTGGTAGCCCTTGTTTGCGGCAAGTCTGCCAAAGTCCAATCAAGGCTGGAATGTAAAAAGCATCTTTAGCTAATTGCAGTACCGGACTATTGCCCAAGTAGTAAGTGATAGTACCGCCAGCAGGTACGTAAATAATGAAGGCGTATAGGGCTTGGCGGGGATATTTATAAGAAAGGGACATGACAATTATCCCCAAGACACCAGGAACTGCTGCTTTAATTCCAGCTACGAAAAAAAGTACGATACCTAAGAAGACACCGCCAAAGGTGGCGGTGGTGAGTAAGCTGGTGAGTTCTTTGCGCGCTTGGGCTGCTTTGCGCTTTTGAGCTAACTGTTCTTTGAGGCTAAGGGTAGGAGTTTCTGGCTTTTTTGAGCGTTTGGATTTTTTCTGCTTGGGTTTTGCCATTTGAGGGGGTTGGGGACTAGGGAAGCCGGGGAAGCAGGGGAGGCAGGGGAAAAGGTTAAAGGG